>JAZRUP010000118.1:0-3073 GCA_045652645.1 Eubacteriales bacterium
CTTCTGTCAGAGAACTATACGTATAAATTTGCTTACATAAATATTATCAGCATAATTCGATAGCTTCTTTGCTGAAAAACCACCCCAAAAATTAGTAACTTCGTTACCAATTTTTAGGTTGCTTTTTCTTTGACGCAAAGGAGACGCGTCGGGGTTTCACCCCGTACCCCACTTAAGAAACTTTTTGAAAAAAGTTTCTTAAGGATCTTCAAAAACTTTCAAAAAGACTTCGCCGTTTAGTCGATAAAAATTTTTAAAGAAAGGACCGCAAAATGCGTTACAGATCGCACGAGCCTCACAGAAACGCGCGATACATATCTCTTACCGTGTTTTTCGCGGTCTTTGTATGTATCTTCGCGATACGCCTCATTCATTACCAGCTCGCCAATAAAGACGACTATGCCGCTCCCGTCATTGCCGACGGAAACGTCCGTACTGTCACAGTCAAAGCCCAACGCGGCAATATCTGCGACCGAAACGGCACCGTCATCGTCGGAAACAAATATACATATACCGTCAGTATCGAATACGGAGCCCTGCCCGAAAAAAAATCCGACGCCTACGCCGCTATGCTCGGCGCGCTCGACCTGCTCGAGCTGACGGATACCCCTCGAGCCTCCGACGTATTCCCTCTCTCGGGTGAATACCCCAATTATTCCTACACGGATGACTCCCGTACAGACGGTACCCTCACTTACAAAAAGCTCAAGAAGGTAATTGAAGCGATAGTCGTCAGTAAAAACGGCAAATACCAAGATTTTGATACCGCATATAAAAATATGTCAGCCTCAGATCTCGCCCTTTTCTTGGCAAAATACTACGAGATCGTGTCGGTTGCCGAGGACGGAAAAATAACCTCCGATTATTCGGATAAAGATATAGGCAGACTCATAAATCTGCGCTATAATATGATAGCGGGCGATTTTCCCTACGCGCCTTACGTTATTGCGGAGGGTGTCAGCGAGCAGATGGTAGCTGCGGTCAAAGAACGTCATCTGACGGGTATCACCGTAACGGCGGTCGCCACTCGCGTTTCTAATTTTCTGCGCCCCGACGGCGTCAGATACGCCGCGAGCATTCTCGGAACGGTCGGTATAATTACCGCCGAGACCGCTGACTATTACACGGAGCTTGGCTACCCGCTTGACGCGACCGTCGGTCGGTCGGGTTGTGAGCTTGCTTTTGAGGAATACCTGAGAGGTGTCGACGGGGAGCTTGCCATAGTTGAGGACGATAACGGATATATTGTCGAAACCTATTGGGTAAAAGAGCCCGCAGCCGGCAAGGACGTTTGGCTGACTATTGATATCAACGTACAGATATCCGCCGAAAACTCGCTTATCTCTGAGGTCGAGAAGGGCGGCAGCGGAGGCGCTGTTGCCGCGACAGACCCCAATACCGGCGAGATCCTCGCGCTTGCGTCATATCCGGACGACGCCGCTAACAAAGCAATTTCAGCATACGCGCCCGGCTCTACCTTCAAGGTCGGCATGGCTCTCGCCGCGCTCAACGAGGACATAATTGAAGAAAGCTCCCTCCTTCCGCTCTACGGAAGCTATGCGGGACTTAGATGCAACAACCACGGTGAGTCATCGTGCAGCGGCTCAATAGGTGTTATAGGCGCTATCGGTTGCTCCTGTAATTACTTTTTCTGCCACGTCGGGGACGAGCTTGGAATCGAAAGAATACGAGAATACGCTACACTCTACGGCTTTGGACAGCCAACAGGACTTGAGATAGGTCTTAACGCCTCAACTCCGGAAAGCTCCGGACGGCTTGAGGACCGTGAAAATATGGACTATATGGCGGGTATCGGTCAGCTCCATCTCGCGACACCGCTTCAAATTTCTCAATATATCTCGATGATAGTCAACGGCGGCACACGTTACTCCGCGCATATATTAAAACGAGTAAAGAATTTTGCCACGGACACTGCCATTTATGAAAAAAAGGCGGAGGCTGTCGCAAGTCTTTCCGAAAAAAACATATCAGACAGCGATATTTACACTGTTTGCCGAGGTATGTATGAGGTCGTTTACGGCAACGGCGCGTCGTCTTACGTTTCGGGCGCATTTAGAAGCGCGCCGTACAAGGTCGGAGGCAAGACGGGTACAGCCGAGGTATCGGGTCAATCCACGGACAACGCGTTTTTCGTCGGATACGCGCCATTTGACGCTCCGAAGATCGTCGTTACCGCTTTTATAGAGGAAGGACGAACGGGAGGTCTCGCGTCCGGTATAGTTCGCGACGTTATGGATGCGTATTCGGAAAACGTCTCCCCTCTCGCAAGTGAGAACAACAACGAAGCCGCGGGCTAATATCCAAGTAAAGCTAAGCCATTTTCAAAGTTTTTGAAGATCCTTAAGAAACTTTTTTCAAAAAGTTTCTTAAGCGGGGTTTGGGGCAGCGCCCCATCGCGTCCTTATTTGCGTCCCGGAAAAAGCAAGCGAAAAATTGGTACAAAGTTACTAATTTTTGGCTTGGTTTTTCAGCAAAGAAACAAACGGTTAAGCTAAACAAAGCTTTTTAATACAAAAACAAACACAGGAGAAAAATTATGTTATCAGTATTGCCAATACAGTCAAAAGAAGAGCAGAAAGCGCTCGCCGAGCTTTGCGGAGCTGAATATAACGTCTCTCTGCTCGCGTATAAAATTCTCGACGGAGAAAAGCCCGTCGGCATTTGTCAGTTCAAAATGAGCCCCGAGGGTGGGAATATCGTGACCCTCAACGGGCTCAAGGGTGAGGACTGCTTTGAGTATCTATTTATGCTCGGCCGCGGAACGCTCAGCTTTATGGAGATTTGCGGAGCGAAATACGCGTATCTTGATGACAAGACCGTCGATCCCGTTATCGCAAAAGCGATAGGCTTCTCCGAGGCCGAAGGACGAATGCGTATGGAGATCGAGGGCTTTTTCAACGAGCCGTGCAAGAATTGCGGAGGCAATTCTTAAAGTAATAGGTAAGATTACAAATTGTAGGGACCGGCGTCCTCGACGGTCCGTTAAGATATATTTTTACCGAAAAAGACAAAAATTAACCCCGACAGATTTGCAAATAAAAATCTGTCGGGG
>JAZRUP010000119.1:0-2586 GCA_045652645.1 Eubacteriales bacterium
TTACTGTTTTTTTGAGTATTTTTTCTCAAGTTAGAATTAACGAGATTCCATACACGTCTATCTCTATCTTTCTCAGATAGCTTTGTACTTGATCTCTTGTTGTTCGATTTTCAATGACCGTTTGCCGCACCTCAAGGTCCCCCTCTCGGCGACAGCTTGACTATTATATCACACACTCTTACCTTTGTCAATACTTTTTTGAAAGTTTTTTTCGATATTTTCGATCTTTTTCAACCTCAAACTCGAATTTTAGGGAGTGGATTTATATATTACCATAATTTTCTCTAAAAGTCAACACTTTTTCGTTTTTTTGTTTTTATTATTTCTTTTTTTGTTATTTCTATTGACAATTATATATTTATTGTGTATAATAACTTCATATAAAGAGTAGAGGCGCACACCGTGATAATTAACATTTCCGTTAAAGGTTGCAGACCGTTGGAATGTGAAAGGCTTGGAGTGCCGAAGTTCCCCGAGTTGCGTCGGGTGCTGGACGAATATATTAATATGATATTCGGCTGTCGCGAATTAAGCGGAGTGCTCTCTTTAGTGTATTATAATAATATTGTAGATTTTATTATTGCACAAAGAGCAGCGGTTTCGCCTACCGTTGCTCTTTATTTATTTGGTATATATTATATGGAGGAAATACTTATGAAAACACAAAATCCCATCTTTCGAGGAATAGCCACCGCGCTGGTTACCCCTATGACAAACACAGGGATAGACTACAACAATTTCGGCAGACTCATCGACTGGCAGATAGATGAAGGGATCGACGCGCTCGTTATCGCGGGCACAACGGGCGAGAGCTCGACGCTCACCGATGACGAACACAGAGCCGTCATCGAGTATGCGGTCAACCGTTCGGCAGGTCGTGTTCCGATAATCGCGGGTACCGGTTCAAATGATACAAGCTACGCTATCGAGTTGACGAAGCACTGCTGCGACGCGGGGGCTGACGCTATGCTCGTCGTTACTCCCTACTACAATAAGGCAACGCAAAAAGGGCTTATCAAGAGCTTCAACGCAATAGCGGATTCCAGCACGAAACCCATCATATTATATAATGTTCCCTCGCGTACGGGCTGCAATATCGAACCTGCCACATACGCGGAGCTTGCAAAGCACGAAAACATAGTCGCGGTCAAGGAAGCGTCGGGAAACATCAGCAAGATCGTTGAGACCGTCGCAGTTGCGGGCAATATGCTTGACATCTATTCGGGAAATGACGATCAGATAGTTCCCGTTATGTCTATGGGCGGTATAGGCTGTATCTCCGTTCTCTCGAACGTGCTTCCGCGTGAAACTTGCGATATCGCGCGCAGATTCTTTAACGGTGACATCAAGGGAGCGGCTGAGCTTCAGTGTAAATATCTCCCTCTCATCAACGCACTCTTCTCCGAGGTCAATCCCATTCCCGCAAAGGCGGCTATGAACGCTATGGGCTTCTGCTCGAACGATATAAGACTCCCCCTCACCGAAATGGAAGAAAAGAACCGCGCGGTCCTTCTCCAGCGTATGAGAGAGGTCGGTATAAACGTATGAAGGTAATAGTAAACGGCGCGGCGGGACGAATGGGCGTCGAACTGTTAAAAATGGTAAACGACGGTTATCGCGGCGCTGAACTTGCCGCGGCAGTTGACCGTGAGGCACAGGACGGTATCCTCGGATCACTTTCGGACTTTGACGGATGTGCCGACGTACTGATAGACTTCACCCATCACGAGGCAACTCCTTCCCTGCTTGAATACGCAAAGGCAAAAAGACTTCCCGTTGTCGTATGTACGACGGGACACACCTGCGACGAGATCGAAATGATCCGCGAGGCGTCCAAGTTTATTCCCGTGTTCCATTCGGGCAATATGTCCGTCGGAGTTGCGGTGCTCGTAAGACTCGCCGCAGACGCCGCCGCTGCTTTTCCCGACGCGGATATTGAAATAGTTGAGACCCATCATAACAGAAAGCTCGACGCTCCGAGCGGCACGGCTCTTATGATAGCCGACGGTATACGCAACGTACGCCCCGACGCGTACAACAACTGCGGCCGCGCCGGCAACGGCAAACGCGAGCCGAAGGAGATCGGTATCTCCGCAGTAAGACGTGGAAATATCGTAGGTATCCACGAGGTACTTATCTCGACCGATACGCAGACGCTGACACTCAAGCACGAGGCTCACAGCCGTTCCCTTTTTGCCGAAGGCGCGCTTGCGGCGGCGGATTTCCTCGTAAATATGCCCGCGGGACTTTATAATATGGAAGATATGCTCGCGAAGGTCAGCGAAGCGCGCAAGAAATGACAGCCTTTCTAACGATCCTCGCAGCTCTCGCGATGACGGAGCTTACCGAAAGTCTTATAATTATGATATGGGAGAACGAACGAAAAACGCTTCTCGCGGTACTTCTCGCGAATATCGTCACAAATCCCGCGTCAAACGGAATAATGATGGCTGTGCGGCATTTCTCAGGCAACCTCGCTATCTATATTTCGGTGCTTGTTTTCGTTGAGCTTTTGACGATAGCGGTTGAATCTCAGATCATAATGAAAATGACGGGCGCGACCGTCAAAAAGGCGTACACGATCGG
>JAZRUP010000120.1:0-14748 GCA_045652645.1 Eubacteriales bacterium
CTCGTAGGCATCAACGGTGTCGCGCCCCACTACGTTCTCGTCGTTGACCGCGTTGACTTCGCCGATACACTTGAGGTCAGAGTTGAGCTGACAGAGGAAATGTTCTCAGACACGGTCGCTCATATCGAGGCTGTAAAAAACCAGATCTCAGAACAAATAAAATCTGTTGTCGGCATCAAGGCAAAAATAACCCTCGTTCCCCCAAAGTCGATACCTCGCTCTGAGGGCAAGGCCAAGAGAATTATCGACAACCGCAAAATATAATATAATTTAGGAGGCTTATTATGTTTGTAAAGCAAATTTCCGTATATCTCGAAAACGCGAAGGGCTCGCTTCGTGAGCTTGTTGAGCTGCTCGGCAAAAACGAAATAAACCTTCTCGCTCTCTCCATCGCCGATACTACGGGCTTCGGTATCATCCGTATGATCGTCAAGAGCGTGGATCTCGAAAAGACCTCCGCTGTTCTTAAGGAGCACGGATACATTTCAAAGATAAATGACGTCGTTTGCGTAAGGATCCCCCACAGACCTCTCGGTCTTGCTAACGTTCTCCGTCTGCTTGAAGAGAATAATATCTCGGTAGAATACTCATACTCTTTCTGCAGAAGCACGTTGACCGACGCGTCCGTCATTCTGCGTCCGTCTGACAAAAAAGCCTGTCTTGATGCGCTTAAGACGGGAAATATCTCCCTCATCTCGCAGGAGCAGGTAGACGAATTTTAATTTTGGGAGCGAGCTCAAATTGAAAAGCATTGATGACGTAAGAAATATTTTTAAGGAAGACCGTTTTGCGACCGAAAACGGTATGGTAATAGACGAGATCGGCGAAAATTACGCAAAATGCAGCCTAAAAATTACCGATAGACATCGAAACGCGATGGGCGGAGTTATGGGCGGTGTTCCCTTCACTCTCGCGGATTTCGCGTTTGCCGCAGCCGTTAATCACGAGGAGATGAGAACGGTGTCGTTAAGCTCAAACATCGCGTTTATCGGAATGGCAAAGGGAGATCACCTTATCGCCGAGGCAAAATGCGTTAAAAACGGCAGAACGACCTGCTATTATACTATCTCTATCACCGACGAGCTCGGCACAAAGGTCGCTGAGGTAACAACAACGGGATTTAACAAGTAAACAGACAAGATCACCTATGATACACAAATGTGCGTCATAGGTGATCTTTAACTTATAAAATGTGCTTTTTATGAGCTGTGGTAAATTGCCGTCAGCTGTGCTTTATTAACACTCCGGGTTCGTATTTTACTTTATTTCCTCAAAGTCGGACGCGCCGTGCTTACAAAGAGGGCAAATGAAGTCCTCCGGCAGTGGGTGTCCCTCGTAAACGTATCCGCAGATCTTGCAAACATATCCCTTTTTGCCCTCGGTCTCGGGCTTCGGCTTGACGTTGTTCTGGTAATACGTGTAGGTCATAGTCTCTCTGTCGGAGAGAACTCTCGCCTCGGTCACGGAGCAGATGAACATTCCGTGAGTGTCAAGGTCAATATACTGCTCAACCTTTAGCGACATAAACGAGTTAATGTATCTCGGCAAGAACACAAGACCGTTATCGGAGCGAAGCGGCTCACAGTCCGCGAATTTGTCAACGTTTCTTCCGCTGACGAACCCGAACGCCTCAAACACCTTGAAGGGCGCGTCGACCGTCAGAAAGTTGATATTCATAAGTCCCGTCTGCTTGATGATATGATGAGAGTAATTTGCCTTATTGATAGTGACGGCGATACGGTTTGGGGTATTCGTTACCTGAGTTACCGTATTGACAATAAGTCCGTTGTCCTTCTTGCCGTCGTTTGACGTTACGACGTAGAGTCCGTAGCCGATATTGAAGAGCGCCGTCAGGTCATTCTTGTTCGCGGTATCATCCTTTTGAGCGAGATATTCGCGGCAGAGCTCGTCCGCAAGAGACTCAAGTTGAGCTGAGCTTTCGTCGTTAAGCGCGGAAAGTATACGTACTGTCGTGTCTGTAAATGTAATGTTCCTGCTCTTCTCAAACATACCTCTCATAACCTTTGCCGCAAGAGGCGCCCAGCTTCCGTTTTCGATAAGTCCTACGGTGCGGTTGCTGTAATTGCGCTCTGTGAGGTGAGTGATGAACTCGCGCATAAACGGGAATATCTCGGCGTTATATGTCGTTGTCGCGAGAACGAGCCTACTGTAACGGAAAGCGTCCTCAACAGCCTCTGCCATATCACATCTTGCGAGGTCATTGACGACCACCTTGGGACATCCCTTAGCACGGAGCTTGTCGGCAAGAGCCATAACAGCCTTCTTCGTATTTCCGTATACAGATGTATAAGCGATAACGATACCCTCCTCTTCGGGCTGATAGCTTGACCATGTGTTGTAAAGTCCTAAATAGTAGCCGAGGTTTTCTGCAAGAACGGGGCCGTGAAGCGGGCAGATCTTCTCGATCTCAAGTCCCGCCGCCTTCTTAAGGAGCGCCTGTACCTGCGCACCGTATTTTCCGACGATACCGATATAGTAGCGTCTTGCCTCGCAAGCCCAATCCTCCTCTACGTCAAGCGCGCCGAATTTGCCGAAGCCGTCGGCAGAAAAAAGGACCTTGTCAAGGCTGTCGTATGTTACGATGACCTCAGGCCAGTGAACCATCGGAGCCGTTACAAAGGTGAGCGTGTGACGTCCGAGAGAGAGAGTTGAGCCCTCTCCGACAACTACCTGCTTATCTTCAAAATCCGTTCCGAAAAAGTTCTTCATCATAGCGAAAGCCTTTGCGGATGAAACTATCTGCGCCTCGGGGTATGTTTTTGTGAAATTAAGGATATTTGCCGAGTGGTCGGGCTCCATATGCTGAACTATGAGATAATCGGGCTTTCTATCTCCGAGAGCGTTCGCGATATTGTCGAGCCATTCGTGAGTGAAGTTTGCGTCGACCGTATCCATAATAGCAATCTTCTCGTCGATTATAGCATAAGAGTTATACGACATTCCGTTCGGAACCACGTACTGTCCCTCAAAAAGGTCGACCTTGTGGTCGTTTACACCGATGTATTTGATATCATTGGTTATATTCATAGCTTTTTCCTCTGCTTTTCGTTTTTATGCTTTTAGTATAACACAAAATTGCTGTATCTTCAACAGATTTTTTGAAAATCAGTCAAGAATTTTTCCGTCAGTGGAGATCGTGACAACTCTCCACGGGATAAATTTACCGCTTGCCTGCAGCGCTCGCTTTGCGGCATTCTCAATGCCTCCGCAGCACGGTACCTCCATACGGACGATCGTTACGCTCTTTATGTTGTTGCTTGAGATTATGTGCGTGAGCTTATCGGCATAGTCTCCCTCGTCGAGCTTAGGACAGCCGATAAGTGTTATATGATTTCTTATAAATTCATTGTGGAAATTTCCATATGCATACGCCGTACAGTCAGCGGCTATCAGCAGATTCGCGCCGTCAAAATATGGGGCGTTCGGCGGTACGAGCTTTATCTGACAGGGCCACTGCGAGAGCTGACTCTGTATTCCAACGCTCTTGACGGCAGGAACGGACATTGTATCGCGCTTTATCGCCTTTGACTGTGTTCCGGGGCAGCCGCAAGGAAGCTTTGCGCCGATTTTTTGCATCTTTGCCTTGCGTACGGCGTCCTCGTCATACGCGGGAGCCTCGCGCTCCTCAAATGTTATAGCTCCCGTGGGGCAAGCGGGGAGACAGTCACCGAGCCCGTCGCAATAATCCTCGCGGGTCAGCTTTGCTTTGCCGTTTATCATCTCGATAGCTCCCTCATGGCACGCCGCTGCGCAAGCTCCGCAGCCGTTGCATTTTTCTTCATCGATCTTTATAATTTTGCGTTTCATAATGATAACCTCTCTTTATGTTTTATGGCTATATTTTATCGTAAAAGCGTTTTAATATATGTTGAAAATTCAACAAAAAAGAGGAAAATATTAAAAAGTTTCCGGAAGCGTTGAATTATTTTCTAAAATGTGATATAATACACAGGATCAATATGATAATCTTGAAAGGAAACCAAATGCGAAAATTCGATACCAAAGTACAGCATTTAAAATATAAAGTATTAAGAGAGGTCGCGCGTCAAGCGTGGAACGATACTCTGCTTGAAAATATTATGGATATTCCGAATCTCATCGTCCCCGGAAAAACTCCGACGATGCGTTGCTGCGTATATAAGGAGAGAGCT
Organism: Eubacteriales bacterium; assembly: GCA_045652645.1. Classification (GTDB taxonomy): domain Bacteria; phylum Bacillota; class Clostridia; order Oscillospirales; family CAG-272; genus RGIG3994. The sequence goes on from JAZRUP010000120.1 coordinate 4,173, forward strand.
ATCCTTGCGGAAAGAGTAAAGATCGCGATGGGCGGAGACCGTCACAATCCAAATATAATAGAAGTAATTGATATTGCCTGCGACGAATGTCCCGCCGCGGGATACGACGTCACGGACTCCTGCCGCGGCTGTCTTGCCCACAGATGTGAGGACGTTTGCAAAAGGGGCGCGATCTCCTTTGACCACAACCACGTAGCGCATATAGATAAGTCAAAATGCATAGAGTGCGGTCAGTGCGCGACGGTCTGCCCATATTCGGCGATAGTTAACCGCAAACGCCCCTGCCAGCTTGCGTGTAAGGTCAAGGCTATATCTATTAACGAAAACAATTCCGCGTCCATCGACAACGGAAAGTGTATACAGTGCGGCGCGTGCGTTTATCAGTGCCCTTTTGGCGCTATAACCGATAAATCATACATTCTTAACGTTATTGATATTATAAAGGAGCGTCCGAAGCATAAGGTCTACGCTATGGTCGCGCCGTCCATATCGAGCCAATTCAGCTACGCGAAGCTCGGTCAGGTAATAACAGGTCTCCGAGAGCTCGGTTTTGACAGCATTATAGAGGCGGCTCTCGGAGCGGATATGGTAGCGGAGGCTGAAGCCCGAGAGCTTTCCGAAAAGGGATTTTTGACAAGCTCCTGCTGTCCCGCGTTCGTGGCGTACATAAGATCGGCTCTCCCCGCGCTCGTCCCACATATCTCGCACAATCTGTCTCCTATGGCAACTCTTGCAAAATATATCAAGGAAACCGAGGAAAACGTAAAGATAATTTTCGTAGGACCTTGTACCGCTAAAAAAGCGGAGGTACAGCTTGACTCGGTCAAGCCCTATGTTGACGCGGTCCTGACGTTTGAGGAGCTTCAGGCGCTATTTGACAGCCGTGATATAGATATTATGACGCTTGAGGAGAGCGGACTTGACGATGCGTCCTTTTATGGCAGGATATTCGCAAGATCGGGGGGCGTTTCGGAGGCGGTTGCAGAGGCACTCAAAGAGCAGAATATAGATTTTACACTCAAAGCCGTTCCGTGTAACGGTATCGAGGCGTGCAGAATAGCGCTCCTCAAGAAGAGCAAGAATATGCTCGACGGAAACTTTATCGAGGGTATGGCTTGCGTTGGAGGCTGTATTGGCGGGGCCGGATGTCTTACTCACGAGGCTCGAGATAAAGCCGAGGTAGATAAGCACGCAAGCCAAGCCGGAGATAAAACTATCTCTGATGCCATAAACGGACTAACAAGCAAAAATTAACGCTTTACGGAAGCCTCAAAGCGGAGAGAGCATTTACAGCGGAACTTTCTGCTGCGACACGCTCCGACGGATATTTAATAAAAGCGTAAAAAGTTTCATAGTAAAAGACAACCCAAGTTTTAGGAGTCACACTCTCAAAATTTAGGTTGTCTTTTCTTTAATGCGAATATTGAAGGGGCTTTGATCCTTCACCCCACTTAAGAATCTTTTTGAAAAAGCTTCTCCTTTTTAATAATGATACCTCTTCCTCATCGCGATGAGGAAAACGACGGTAGTTACCGCCGCCATAAGCTCGGCGACAACGAGAGATATCCATATGCCGTCAATCTCCCAGATAAGCGGGAGAAGCATAACTGCCGCTATCTGAAACACGAGAGTTCGGAGAAACGAGATCATAGCCGACACAAGCCCGTTATTGAGCGCGGTGAAAAAGCCCGAGCCGAATATCGCGATACCAGCAAAAAGGAACGAGAACGAATATATAATAAAGCCCCTCTCGGTAAGTTCAAGCAACCCCTTGTCATATCCAACGAATATAAGCGACAGCGGTCTTGCCAACACCTCGCCTAAAACGAGCATAGAAACCGAAAAAGCACCTATTATGACCATACTCTTTTTTAGTATGCTCTTGAGCTCAATATGATTTCTCGCTCCGAAATGATAGCCTATTATCGGCGCCGTGCCTATCGAATAACCTATAAACGCGCCGAGGAAAATGAGCGTTATATACATAAGCACTCCGTACGCGGCGACACCGTCCTCGCCCGCGTATTTCATAAGCTGGACGTTGTAAAGCATTCCTACAAGCGACATTGATATGTTGCTGAGCAGCTCGGATGAACCGTTTGTACAGGTCTTGAGCAACGACTTGCCGTCAAATGTGAATTTAGTCAGACGCAGAAGGCTTGAGTTCTTGCGTGAAAAGTATATTATCGGAAAAAGACCGCCAACAAGCTGACTTAAAGCGGTCGCAGCAGCGGCTCCCGCAAGCTCCCATTTGAATATCGCTATAAACAACGCGTCAAGCACTATATTGGTAATTCCCGCGGCAAGTGTCGATACAAGTCCTAACTGAGGCTTCTCCGCCGTGACGAAAAAGCTCTGAAATTCAAGCTGGAGCATATATACGGGAAGCGCCGCAAGCAGTATCCTTCCGTAGGTCACGCAGCCGTCAAGCATCTCGCCCTCTGCCCCGAGAGCAGCGGCTATCGGACGGATAAATATAATCCCAAGAACCGCAATAATAACTCCGACCCCTGCCGAAATATACGTCAGCATCGAGAAAATTCGGTTCGCCTTTTTCATATCTCCCATTCCCATATTAAGAGAAACTATGGCGTTTCCGCCCGTTCCGAACATAAAACCGAACGCGCCGAGGATCATAATAAAGGGCATTATGAAATTGACTGCGGCGAACGGTGTCTTGCCAACGAAATTCGATACGAAAAAGCCGTCCACAACTCCGTATACCGACGTGAATATCATCATAATTATCGACGGAAGCGTGAAACGCATAAGCTTTTTATATGTAAAATGGTCAGAAAGCTGTATACTCATAAGATCCTCCAAAATAAGCATTAAAAAAGCTCGGCTATTTTCAGCAAATAACCGAGCTCACTCGACATCTTCTTTCGACAGAAACTCAATAAGAGTTTGGCGCTACGGCGCACCTGTCCTCCGATGACCCATTCAATTTATAAGTATTATAGCATCGAAAGGCGTAAAAGTCAAGAGTTTTAAAATATTCCGTAAAATATCATCCCAAGCCCTGCCGATATTAGTATCATAACTATCGGCGATGGCTGTTTTTTGAAGGATCTTTTTATAATAAAAGCCGCTGTGACAAGTATCGCAAATATTATGATGCCTCGAACGTCAACGTTAATTCCGCCGTTATACGTTGTAAATCCGATAAGCGTGCTAAGCAGCATCGTAACGGCGGTCGCGAGAATAAGCCCCACGACACACGGGCGAAGTCCGCCGAGAAACGCCTTTACTCCGGCGAATTTCAGGAGATTTCCAATAAGCGCGGCAATTATCAGAATAATTATAAAAGAGGGGATCACGACACCGATCGTCGCGGCAAGAGCTCCGAGTATTCCTCCCTGCTCCGAGCCGATAAACGTCGCTATATTGACGGCGATGGGGCCCGGTGTTGACTCCGATACCGCTACCATGTTGAGAAGCTCGGGTTCTGTCATCCAACCGCGCGATACTACCTCGTCACGTATAAGAGCGAGCATTCCGATCCCGCCCCCAAAGGATACGGCTCCTACCTTAAGAAAAACGAGAAAAAGCTCAAGAATTATCATTTTCCGTCCCCTTTCGGCGTATCTTACCGATAAGATAAACGCAAACTCCCGCCACTCCGCTGATCAAAATATAGAAAACAGCGGAGAAGCTGACGGCAAGCACGGAAAACAGCACCATAACGGCGACCGTTGCCGATAAAATTATAATATTGAAAACGGTTTTTTCGAGTCCCTTGAGCATTTTTAGCCCTGCGGATAAAATAAGATAAATTACGCATACCTGGATCCCACGAAACGCGTAAGCCACGTAAGTCAGCGACAGAAACGCGTCGAATAAGAGAGAAATTACGTAAATTATGATAAAAGACGGAATGCATACGCCGAACGTTGCCGCAACAGACCCGAAAATGCCTGCGGACTTGTATCCTATGTAGGTCGCGGCGTTGATAGCTATGGGGCCGGGGGTAGATTCCGATATCGCCACCATATCAAGAAATTCGTCCTTTTCTATCCATTTGCTTTTTGAAACGAACTCGTTTTCAAGGAGAGCGATCATAGCGTAGCCGCCGCCGAAGGTGAACAGTCCTATCTTCAGCATTATTAAGAACAGGTTGAAAGCTTTTTTCATCGTTATCGGTTATCTTTCGGTTATCGGTATATAATGCGTTTCAGGCTTTACACTTGTATATGCGGGACGGATGATCTTGCCCGCGTTCTGTATTTCTTCCATGCGGTGTGCGCTCCAGCCCGCAATTCTTGCAACGGCGAAGATAGGCGTAAACAGCTCGTAAGGAAGTCCGAGCATCTTATAGACCATGCCCGAATAGAAATCCACATTTGCGCTCACACCCTTGTACATTCTTCGTTTTTCCGAAATGATCTCGGGAGCCATTTTTTCTACAGTCTCGTAAAGCTCAAATTCCTCTTCCGTTCCTTTTTCCTCGGAAAGCTTTTTGGCGTAGGTGCGTAGAATGTCGGCTCTCGGGTCTGAGAGCGAATATACTGCGTGGCCCATACCGTATATAAGTCCCGCCTTGTCAAAGGCTTGCTTGTCGAGAAGCTTTACAAGGTAATCCTTGATCGCTGTTTTGTCTTTTGTATCAATAGTGGCCTTCATATCGTCGAACATCTGCATAACTTTGATGTTTGCTCCCCCGTGGCGAGGACCTTTGAGAGAACCGAGAGCCGCCGAAATAGCGGAATATGTATCAGTTCCCGATGATGTGACGACATGTGTGGTAAATGTGGAGTTATTTCCGCCGCCATGCTCTGCGTGAAGAACGAGAGCAAGATCGAGAAGCTTTGCTTCAAGAGGCGTATACTTCCCATCCTCACGGAGTATATAAAGAAGATTTTCAGCTGTAGTAAGTTCCTTCTTCGGATAGTGAATAAACAGACTTTGTCCATTATGGTAATGCTGGAAGGACTGATAGCCGTAAACCGCTAACAGTGGAAATTGCGCAATAAGCTGTAAGCACTGGCGAAGAATATTTGCCGTGGATATATCATCAGCGTTATCGTCGTAGGCATAGAGTGCCAAAACGCTTCTTGACAGAATGTTCATCATATCCTTGCCGGGTGCTTTGAGGATCATATCCCGAACGAAGGACGGGGGCAAGGAACGGTAAACCGAAAGTTGCTCGCAAAAACGGTCAAGATCATCTTTGGTTGGAAGTTTGGAGAGAAGAAGCAAATATACAGTTTCCTCAAAGCCGGGGCGATCGTCTCCTACAAAGCCCTTGACAATATCCCGTACATTGATTCCTCTGTAATAGAGCTGACCTTCACAGGGGATCTCGTTGCCGTCTGCATCCTTATCCTTAGCTTTTATTCGGGATACTTCGGTAAGTCCCGCAACAACTCCGTTTCCGTTTATATCTCGCAAGCCTCGTTTTACATCATTTTGAATATACATTTCGGGAATGATATGATTATTTGAATCCGACAGGGCTGCAAGCTCTTTTATATACGGTGTGATTTCAGAGTAATTCATAATTGTCTCCTTTATTTACTTATTGAGTTCAGAGGAATTGTTTTCGTTGATATCAATGCAAGAATTTTGTGTTTTAATATTTTGCTTTTTGTAAAACATATTAAGACAAATCCAAAGGGCAACACCAAAAATCACCATTCCTATCGACCAGAACTGCGAGGGGGATATTCCCGCGACGAGCTGTCCGCGGTCATCCGCGCGCAGATATTCGATAGCGAAGCGGAAGATCCCATATGCTATAAGATAAACGCTCATATTGTGCTTAAAGCCGTACTTTAGCAAAAGGACTGTCATAACGGCGAAGAGAATAAAGAGGAATGCCGCCTCGTAAAGCTGTGTTGCGTGAACGGGGTTTGGAAGCCCGGGAAATTTGACACCGAGAAAGCTATTTGTTTCGCGTCCGTAGCAACAGCCCGCGAAGAAGCATCCGACTCGTCCGAGCCCGTGAGCAACGGTAATACAGCACGGCACAAGCGAGAGGACCTCGGTGAGCCTTATGTCAAGCTTATTTTTTAAGATAAAGTAAACGAGAAGAAAGCAAATAACTCCGCCTATAAGCCCTCCGATAAAGGTAATGCCGTTATTTAAGCTGAAACCCGCCTCAGGGTTTTCGATATATTCGTAAAGTCCTTGAAATACCGCTGCCGAGCCAAAGCCGACGAAAATGGACGCGATGCCGTTATAAAAGGTAAAATCAATGAGCCTTGGGTCTATTGAAAGCTTTTTACCGTAAAGGAAAAGAACGGCAAACGCCGCGAGAACGCCGACCGCGATCATAATTCCGTACATATATACTTCTATTTTTCCAAATGAAATTATAGGATCAGGTAACATTTTTATCTCCTTGTCTTTTATTAAAGCATTATACATATTATACACCTTGACAAGCGAAACAAAAAAGAGTATAATATTATAAATATGTTACTTTATTATAAAATTTTCGAAGGAGAAAAAATGCGCTGGCTTTATGATCTTGTAACCAATCCATTTATAATAACTCCGATCTCGTCATGGATACTCGCTCAGATAGTAAAAGTTATTATTTCGGTTATAATAAATAAAAAATTTGATATAAAAAGGCTTATGGGCGACGGCGGTATGCCAAGCGGACATTCCGCAACTGTTATGTCTCTGACTGTACTGACGGGGATCGTATTTGGATGCGGCTCTTGGCAGTTTGCCATAAGCGCGATATTGACACTTATCGTAGGTCACGATGCTATGGGTGTCAGGCGTGAGGTCGGTAAGCATTCGAGCGTTCTTAACGAGATAATCAACACCTTTGAAACGTTTGGAAAGAAAGAGCCGTTTGATGTTAAGCTCAACGAGCTTGCCGGGCATACTCCGCTTCAAGTCTGGATCGGCGGAATACTCGGCGCGGCAAACGCCGTTGTTATGTATTTTATACTTTTTTAAAAATATTAAAGCGAAACGGAAGGGTTTCGCTTTTCTTAAAATAACATTTCGCAAACATTTTTATAAATATTAATAAACATTTAGAGTTTACAATATAAAAAACAGTAATATATAACTTAATGAGGACGCTTATATGTTTAAAATACTTATAGTTGAAGATAATTCGGAGCTTAATCGAAGTGTTTGCTCTTTTTTGAATCAAAGCGGTTATAATGCGATCGGTTGTCTTAACGCGCAAGATGCGTACGACGCTATGTATGAAAATATATTTGATCTTATAATATCGGATATTATGATGCCCGGAACAGACGGATTTGAATTCGCGAAAGCAGTCAGAACACTTAACGAGGACATACCGATACTGTTTATGACCGCCCGAGACGATCTTGCCTCAAAGCAAAGAGGATATCGCGCGGGGATCGACGATTATATGGTCAAGCCCATTGATCTTGACGAGCTCGTACTGAGAATAGGCGCGCTTTTGCGCCGCGCAAAGATCGCGTCCTCAAAAAGGATCGAGGTAGGCAATTTTATAATGGACGCGGACGAGCATACGGCTTACCTTAACGGAGAGGAAATCCCTATGACAGCTCGGGAATTTGACCTTCTCTACAAGCTTTTATCGTATCCCAAAAAAACGTTCTCGAGAGCTCAGCTTATGGATGAATTTTGGGATGTCGATACATCTTCCGGCACACGAACGGTTGACGTTTATATGACAAAGCTCAGAGGAAAGCTGTCGGAGTGCGATTCTTTTGAGATAGTTACCGTTCACGGACTTGGATATAAAGCGGTGATAAAATGAAAAAGGACTCAAAATACGGCAAAGTGCTTTTTTCGTTAAGCAGCTTTTTGGCGATCTTTTTGACGGTCGCTTTTATTATAACCTGCTGTATGCTGCTTTTTATAAGTGTTATGAGAAACACAATGGGGTTGGAGCTGACCGAGGAGGATCTCGGAGTTGCCGCTAAGCTTACCTTTATCAACGTTTTGGCGTTGAGCCTTATCTTTACGGTTATTGACCTTGTGCGCAGAAGACTGACGGTCGACCGCCCCGTAAAGCGCATAACCGAGGCGGCGGAAAAAATGACCAAGGGTGATTTCAGCGTCAGAATACCTGTGCCTAAAAACGCGCACGCCGAAGCTCTGTTCGGAGATATCGCGGAATGCTTCAACAAAATGGCGGAGGAGCTTTCAAAAACTGAATCCTTGCGATCGGATTTTGTCGCGAACGTCTCTCACGAGCTGAAAACGCCACTTGCCGTTATGCAGAACTACGCCACAATGCTTCAAGCGCCCGGTTTAACGGAAAGCAAACGGCTTGAATACTCGAAAGCAATATCGGATGCGTCAAAAAAGCTTTCGGAACTCGTAACAAATATTCTCAAGCTTAACAAGCTTGAAAACAGTCAGAGCGTTCCTTATCCGGAAAAATACGATCTGAGCGCTCAGGTCGTGGAATGCTTACTGGACTTTGAAGATATATGGGAAAGAAAGAATATTAATATTAAAACGGATATTGAGGAAGGCATTATTGTTGAGTCCGATCCTCAGATGATGACGCTCGTTTGGAACAATCTCTTATCAAACGCGTTTAAATTTACCGAAGCCGACGGAACCGTGTCCGTCAGCATAAGAGCCGACGAAAATGATGTCTTTATCTCCGTTTCCGATACGGGCTGCGGAATATCAGCTGACGTCGGTGCGCATATATTTGATAAATTTTATCAGGGAGATTCTTCCCGCGCGACGGATGGCAACGGACTCGGTCTTGCTCTTGTAAAAAGAATAATCGATATTACGGGAAGCGATATTTCTGTTGAAAGCGAACTTTCAGTTGGAACGTCGTTTACCGTCAGAATGAGGAGATACCAACATGGAAACGTTTAAGAAAATATGTAAGGCTTTGCTTTATCCGCACACGGCTGTCATTATTTGTCTTATTCCCGTTTCCGCGGTCCTTTTGCTGATCTCGTTTTTTAAGTTTGATACGGAACATCCCGTCAGCTACGTATCTTACGTATTGTCCGCTTATACCTTGACGGTAGTTTGTATGAAGATACCCAAATTCGTTAAGTATTTTAAGAGAGTGAAGAACGAAAACGAATACGTGGCACGTTACAGAAGCGACGCCCAGCTTCGCGTGAAAATATCACTTTATATTTCTGTGTTTATAAATTCATTTTACGCCGTTTTTCAGCTTGGGCTCGGACTTACTCATGATTCTTTTTGGTTTTATTCCCTCTCGGCATATTATATTTTGCTTGTTCTTATGAGATTTTTCCTGCTACGCGATGTCAGAGGGCTTCGTCCCGGCGAAGATATAATATCAGAATTTAAAAGATACAGATTTTGCGGAATAATATTGCTTATTATGAACCAAGTGTTGGTTACTATCGTGTTCTTTATGACGTACTTTGGACGCACCTTCGAGCATCATCAGATAACGACCATCGCGATGGCGGCATACACGTTTACTTCAATGACATTGGCTATCGTTAATCTTATAAAATACAGAAAATACAAAAGTCCCATTCTTTCAGCTTGCAAAATAGTTAATCTTGCGGCAGCGTCGGTGTCAATGCTGACTCTTGAATCAACTATGTTTTCATCATTTGGATCTGCTGTTGATCATGAATTGCAGGAGCATATGATATTTATTACGGGCGCAATAGTATGCATTTTTATTATTTGGCTTGCGATATTTATGATATCCGTATCAACAAAAGAGCTAAAACATCTTAAAGACGATCAAGATTAACAAAAAACAAACAAATCTCAATCAATTCAAAAATAACGCAGGGGTATAATACGTCTATAAAATATATCGGAGACAAAAAAGAAAAAATGGAAAGCAATAACAAAAAAGAACTGTTCAGCTATACTTATTCCGCGAAGGATCGGGCTGAGATAGAAAAGATAAGAAAAAAATATGAAAAAAAGCCCGAAAAAGAAATTGATAAAATGGAGCAGCTTAGACGGCTTGACGCATCCGTAACAAAAAAAGCTACTGTAATTTCGCTTATTATAGGTATAATCGGCGCACTGTTGACCGGAACAGGAATGAGTCTTATTATGACCGAGTTTTCTCAAATACTCGGTACCTACGAGGATCTCTCAATGCCGATAGGTATTGCTTTTGGGGTTGTGGGAATAGCCGTTGCCGCTCTTGCATATCCCGTATATTCAAGCATCTCAAGAAGGCAGAAAAAACGTGTCGCGCCGGAGATCATACGAATTGCGGATGAGCTTATGGAAAATAAAACAAATAAATATTAATATTTTAATCCTTGAATCAATATCAACGAAAAAAGCGACAGCTTTTTACTAAAAGGTAATTAGCTGTCGCTTGCTTTATTTAATTAAATTCCCAACGAAACCGCACAAAGCCGCGAGTAACTCTCATTGCCGGCTTATGCTCGAATCGTTTAGCGCTTAATAAAGAAATAAGATAATAAAAATTTTCTCAATCCTTTATAATGGGATAAAGCTGGATCGTATTTCCGCCATCCACTACAAGCTCCGCTCCCGTGGTATTTCTTGCGTGCGCGGCAAAATACCAGACCGCATCAGCTATATCCGCGCCTATCGCAACATCTCCGATAGGAGTAAAACGTGATGGCACGTTTGCGTAAAATTCGGGATTTTTCTCCCATCTGTC
>JAZRUP010000121.1:0-6944 GCA_045652645.1 Eubacteriales bacterium
CCATAAAAAACAAACACAGCAAGCGCACAAGCGTTTGCTGTGTTTGTTATGTTTAGCAAAAACAGTATCAATATAAAAGCTAAAGCTTTTGAATCGTACGAAAGTAAAAAGTTTTGCTTTTTTGAAACTTTTTTCAAAAAAGGTATTGCATTTTTGAAACAAATGTGGTATAATATCATCCGTTGGTTACGGAGGCATAGCTCAGCTGGTTAGAGTACATGCTTGACATGCATGGGGTCATTGGTTCGATTCCAATTGTCTCCACCAAAAAATTAAGCAACCCTAAAAGGGTTGCTTAATTTTTTATCCAAGCCGACGAAGGAGGCTTGGTATGTAATCAATGCGCTTGCGCATTGTATGTAATTGCGACGGAGTCGCGCATGGCATCACGCCGGGGCGTGTATTTTTCTTACGGTGTGATTGAGCCTCGAGGTGTTGACTCACCTCTGTTTTTATGCTATAATAACCTCGAAAAGGCGGAGGGGAAGATATTAATAATAACTTTTTTCGAAATCAAAAACAATTCCCTTGCCTTTTTGTTTGCAAACCAAAGGCATTTGAATTTTATTGTTTTTTATGTCACCTCTATGGCGGCAGAATGGAGATCTATTATGAAAAGATTTGTTGTTTTTGTGCTAATTGTGATATTGTCTCTCGGCGCATTGTCGCTGACCTCATGCAAATCCCCCGAAATATCGGACAACACCGATGCCGTTACGGGCTCGGAGGGCTTGACTTATGAGCTGAACGTTCAAAGAGACGGATATATCGTAACGGGTATGGGTACTTGTACCGATACCTGTGTAGTTATTCCGTCTACTTATAACGGATTGCCTGTTATGAGTATCGCAAAGGGAGCTTTTCAAGCAACTGTGCCACCCGTGACAGACAAACCGTCCGACAATAACGGCAAGGATAACGACAAAGACAAGGAAAAACAAGAAAAGCTATCGCTCTCCGGAACATCTCTTCTTTCCGCCACAACCTCCGACGGCATCGTCAACGAAAAAAAGCCCGAAGCCAATATCACTGAGGTAGTGATACCTGACAGTGTTATGGACATAGGCGACGAGGCTTTTTACGGTTGTGAGGAGCTTGCCTCATTTGAGGTCTCAAATCTGATTAGTCTGATCGGAACCGACGCCTTCAAGAACACGGCGTATTATCTTGACGAGTCAAATTGGACGGGTGATTCCTTATATCTGGAAGAATATTTAGTAGAAGTACGCGACACGGTAAGCGGCTCCTATACCGTACGCGATGGTACTGTAAACATCGCGAGCAACGCATTTGAGGGCTGTGCCGGTATCACGTCGGTCACCTTCCCTTCTTCTTTGCGTTTCGTCGGAAAGATGTCGTTTCTTGGTTGCGCGGGTATCACTGAGATAGATCTCTCTATACCCGGTATTCAAATTGAAGCAAACGCGTTTGAAGGCTGTACTGCGCTGAGATCCGTCAAGATCGCCACAAACGACGTACCCAATGCCCCTCCCGTAGGATCAAATCTCGGATTCGGTGTCGATAGAGTTGACGAAGTATTTATGCCCGGCGGCATCTCCGATATTGCTTTTGATCCCACCGCCGACCCGAACCTTATTTATTCCTCTTCCATCGGACCATTTGCCTTTAAGGATTGTACGGCGTTGGCCTCCGTTACTTTCGGATCTAACGTAGGATATTTTGGCGGGTTTGTTTTCAGCGGTTGTACATCGCTTCGTTCTGTAGATATGAGTATGATCACCGCGCACGATCCATCTACGGTTATCGTAACTCCGAGCAACAATCACCGTTGGCATATGTCGTTACAAGGACTTTTTGACGGTTGTACGTCTCTTGAGGAAGTCAAGCTTCCGAACTGCATTCAGTGGCTTGACACGACCTTCCGCGGTTGCACCTCACTTAAAGAATTTACCGTTCCGAACACGGTCAAAGGACTTAATAAAACCTTTTCCGAATGCACAAGTCTTAAAGAGATCACGCTCCCTGAAAGCGTTATAGCCCTTTCGGAAACATTTTCGGGTTGCACCTCGCTGGCCGAAATAAAGCTTCACGATAAGCTGGTCAAGATCGGACGCAAGACATTCTCGGGATGCTATTCCTTGACGAGCGTGTACGTTCCCGATTCCGTGACCGAGATCGGGGATTTCGCCTTCAGCAACAACGAGACGTTAACCGTTTCCGTTGGAAAAGGCATCAAGAGTATCGGTAAAGAAGCCATCAATTTCGTTTACACTATCGTTTATCGTGGCACCATGAATGAATGGGGAGAGATCGAGTTGCACGAGCGTTGGGGCGGAATGAGTCCGAATGAAGACTACGCCGATATTATCTGCTCCAACGGAACTATCGTTGACGGCGAGACCTTCACCGAATCTATGACGGGGATCCTGCTTGCAGACGGAACTGTTTACGGAAGCTTCTTCGGGATTACTGTCAAATTATATCCCGACAGCCGTGACGAGATCGTTTCTCTCACGCTTGCCGAGATAGAAACGGAGTTAAAAGCAGCAGGTGCCGAGGGTTGGAGATACGTATCCGCCGTTGAGATCGCCGGTCTCAAAGACTGCAATAAATTTACGTGCTACGAACGTATAAAGCAAATGGCGCGCTACAATAACCCGACGCACAATAAGCCTCAGGATAAGCCCGAAGAAGAGAGCGGCTCATCCGGAAATACGGGCACGTCCACCGACAGGAACACAAAGGCAATTATGCTTGAAGATGGCACGCTGTACGTTTATATAAACAAGGTAACCATTGTAGTTAAGGATGGTAAAGTAGAGCAATCTGATATCCCTTTCCCTAAAATATCGTCAAATCTCGTGAACAGCGGACGAAAGGATTGGAGATCCGTTTCAGAAAAGGATATACTTGTGCAATACGGAGAAGAAATTTTCAAAGAGATCATGAATCTTTCCAAAAAGGTGGAAAGATGAAAAAAATTTTTCTTGCTCTTGTCTTCGTCATAATTTATGCAACCTTTTTGAGCCTTGGACTTGAATGCTTATTGGTTTTATCGGGAATGTCTATGGCTATTTCGCTTGACAGTCCTGATGTTGCAATTCAATATCCGAGATTTATTCCGTTTTGTCGGATAGTGGGATTTTTTGCATTAGCTTCCATAATAGTTACTTTAATTTTAAACACAAAGGCATCTGAAAAATTTGGATTTACCAAAAAGCTTTGGTGTACGGAAATGATCATCGCAACCGTTATTTCTCTCCCTTTAATAAAGCCTTGGGAAATATTGTTCGACTTTTTGCAACAAACGTTTTAATCAAACATTTTATGATGAATACGCAGACCACTAACATTTGTATTTTTCATAATACCGACACCTAAAAGTGTTGCCAAAAACAAAAAAGTATGATATAATTATCAAAAATAAGCCTTTCGGAGGAATGTATGATAATAATATTTTTGACGAGTCTTATTATGTCGGCCGCTGTACCGATAGTTATTTACGTTTTATATTCCATAGGACTCTCCACAATGCTTCGACGCACGGGATTTAAAAAGCCTTGGTTTGCCTGGCTTCCTTTCTGCCGTGATTTTGCCCTCGGAGGTCTTGCCGATCAACACAGAGATATCCAACCGCCAAAAAAGCGCGGTCAAAAGCTCCTGATGCTGTCGATCTCCTATATACTCCTTTTACTTATCTATAATATAGCGTATTGGAAAATGGCGTTTCCCATAATGAAGGATCATCTTATGCCGTTTATAAACGCAGAATCGATAGACGCAAATCTTTTGCTTAACGCACTTGAAAATATGACGGATGCTATATCGTCGGCAAAGACAATATATATTTCGGTGCTTGAGCTCCTTGCGGATCTCGCAAGTATTGCTTATCTTGTTTATAGAATAATGGTTCTCGTCAGAGTTTACCGTATCTTTGACGAAGGACACGCGCTTCTTTATACTATCTTGTCCGTATTTATAGACGCTTCTTGCGGAATTATATTCTTTATAATAAGAAACAAGCCTCTCCGCAATCTCCGTTGGCAGACCGAGGAAGAGCCCGAGATACCGAAGCTTTAAAGAATGCATAATTAAGGTAGATCTTCTCCGCCGAGGCGGAGAAGATCTTTTTTATTATTTTTTTCAATAAAAAGGACTGATTCTGTAAAAAAACTGAATCAGTCACGCTTTTATATAATTCCGAGAAGTATCATTCCAATGGCGTTTATCGCCAAATTCGCAAAGAGATGAACGAGCCAAGATACCCATATACGTTCGCCTTTCGTATCAAAAATATTGAAAAGCAATCCGCAGAGGAAAAGTGCCGCAACTATAAGAATAAAGAGCCATGGTGCAAACCAACCGCTCATAATAGCCACGTGATATAGGGCAAATGCGGCAGAGCTGAACAGCATCGCAAATTTGACGGATGTAAATTCACGCAGTATCAAAAAAGCAAAACAACGGAAGAAAAATTCTTCAAGCAGAGAATTGCAAAAAGATATGTATACCGAAACGTATATAAAGTTATCCTTCGTTATACCCTCACTTCCAGCAAGCGATTTGGGCACTGCCGAAAGATCGAGAAAAGGGCAGAGGATCGCATATCCGCCGAGGATCACGGCAAATGTTGCCGCACCGAGTATCAAGCCCCAAATCACGGACCTGCGTTTTGGCTTTATATACTGTGAAAATCTTATTTTGATTACCTTCAGGTATATAACGGGCAAAATAAAAAATAAAACGATCTTGACAGCGGATTTTGTAGCGTAAGGTAAATTCAAAACACCATCGGCGACAGCCATCAGAATACAGGAAATGATGACTGTCGCGATGGTGATAATGGCGTTTTTATTGCTTCTTTTTGCTTCTTTTGACATTTATTTGTTTATAACCAGCGCGCACCAGCCGTTGTCGATAAGGCGGTCAACGACCTTGAGTCCGCAAGCCGTGAGAGCTTCGATGACCTCGTCCGCGCGTTCGGTAATGATACCTGAGGCAAGAAGCGTTGCGCCGTCGTTCATATAAGCCGCGACGTCGGGAGCCATTCTGATTATGATGTCAGCGACGATGTTCGCCGTGATAACGTCGTATTTGCCGTCCGATACGTCGACCTGACGGAGAAGGTCGGACTGCGCGCAGGTTATATTGGTCTGACCCGAAACTTCTATATTTTCCTTTGCGACGCGAACGGCTACGGGGTCGATATCGTAAGCGCGGCAGATTCCCGCGCCGAGCTTTGACGCGCAGATAGCGAGAATACCCGATCCGCATCCGACGTCGAGCATACGGCAGCCTTTGGTCACGTAACGCTCAAGCAACTCTATAACAAGACGGGTCGTTTCGTGCGTACCCGTTCCAAAAGCCATACCGGGGTCCATTTTTATAACAACGTCATAGGGTTCCGGATCGTATTCCTCCCACATAGGGACGATGACCATATTTTTCCCGATACGGGTAGTATGGTAAAACGCCTTCCACGACGTTGCCCAATCCTCCTCGTCAACTCCTACGAGCTCAAGCTTGCCTTCAATTCCGCTGTCGGCAAGTCTGTCCTTTATAAAAGCGAGCGCGTCCGTCGTGCTTCTCTCTGCGGGAATGTAAACGGATACCGCCGCGATCGTTTTATCGGCGTTAAGTATGCTCTCGTCGATAAGGTCTCCGTAGCAGGATTTGAGGTCGATGTCGGAATAGTCCTCTATTTGAAGATTGAGATCGATCATTCCCATAATAGCCATAGCGGTGTCAAGATCTTTTTGCTTGACTGTGAGCTTGACCTGAGTCCATTTGCTGAAATTGTTTTCCATTATTTTTTAAAACGCTTGAAAAAGCTTTCCTTTTTAGAATAATTGGTGTTGCCCGTGCTATCGGCGAAGTCCTTTAATATATCCTTCTGCTTTGACGTGAGCTTTGTCGGTATTTCGATCCTGACGGTGAAGATAAGATCTCCGCGTCTATCTTTGTTGCCGATATATGGAACGCCTTTACCTCGAAGTGTGAAAGATGCGCCCGGCTGTGTACCCTCCGGTATCGTGAATTTTTCCGTTCCCTCAAGTGTTGGGACTTCTATCTCAGCTCCAAGTATCGCGTCGGTTACCGCAACGGGAACGTCACAGTATATATTATATCCGTCACGCTCAAAGAAATCGCTCGGACGGACATTTACGACGATTATAAGATCTCCCGTGGGGCCGCCGTTTCTGCCGTCACTTCCCTGACCTCGAAGCGCTACACGTCCGCCATGGTCAATACCTGCGGGGATCGCGACCTCAAGCTTTTTGGTGACCTTTATATATCCCGTACCCTTACAGTTCTGGCAAGGCTCTTTGATTATCTTACCCGTTCCACGGCAGCGATCGCACGTCGTCGTGGATTGGAACGACATTCCGCCGAGCCTTTGAGTGACCCTTCTCTGCCCTGAGCCTCCGCAAGTTGAGCAGGTTTCGGGAGACGTGCCCTTTGTTGCGCCCGAGCCTCCGCAGTCGGGACATTTTTGTATACGGTTGAAGGTTATGTTCTTTTTTACACCGAAAACCGCTTCCTCAAACGAAAGATCGATGCGAAGACCGATGTCATCTCCCCTTGTGGGCGCGTTTCGCCTTGACGAGGAATGACCTCCTCCGAAGCCGCCTCCGAAAATACTTCCAAAAATATCTCCGAAATCAAAGCCGGACATATCAAAGCCGCCCGCGCCTCCCGTTGTGTTGCCTGTTCCGTCGAATGCCGCGTGGCCGTAATTGTCGTAAGCCGAACGTTTATCGGGGTCGGAGAGAATAGCGTACGCCTCGTTGGCTTCCTTGAATTTTGCCTCCGCCTCCGCGTTGCCCGGATTGACGTCGGGATGATATTTTTTGGCAAGATTTCGGTATGCCTTTTTTAAATCGTCCTCGGTCGCGCTTTTGCTGACTCCAAGAACTTCATAATAATCTCTTTTTTCTGCCATAATGATCCTTAAAAATCTGTTTTCATAACACGGCTTTGCG
>JAZRUP010000122.1:0-24870 GCA_045652645.1 Eubacteriales bacterium
GATTTAATTTGTCTTCCTAAGACCGCTTGGCCTCCGACTTTGATGAAACAGTCGTGGGCAAAGTGCTCGGTGTTGACGAAAACTGCTTTTTGAAAATACAGACCGACAGCGGGGAGGTTTTAACGCTTTCGTCGGGCGAGATCGATTAAGGGTAAAAAAATTTTTTGGAAGAAATACTTATATTAACAAAAATATTGCGCGATGATTGCGTTTTGCAATCATCGCGCAATATTTTTACTTTGTTAATGAGTCAACAAACCTGCCCATACGCTCGAGAGCTTGGGTGATATGGTTTACGGAATAGGCGTAAGAGATACGCGCAAAGCCCTCTCCGCATTTTCCGAACGCTGTTCCGGGTACGATGGCGCATCTCTGCTCATAGAGTAGTCTTTCGCAGAATTCTTCGGATGAAAGTCCAAATTTGCCGATGTTCGGCCAGATATAGAACGCGCCTTCGGGTTCAAACGATTCAATGCCGATGTCGGCAAGTCCCTTTTTCACGTATCTGCGTCGGCGGTCATATTCCGCGACCATTTCCTCAACATCGGCGTCACCGTTTCTCATAGCCTCGACCGCCGCAAACTGCGCGGTCGTCGGTGCTGACATAATGGCATACTGATGAAGCTTTAGCATCTGGCGCGCGAGAGGCTCGGGGGCGCAGATGTATCCGAGACGCCAGCCCGTCATCGCGTAGGACTTTGAGAATCCGCTGACGAGGATCGTGCGCTCTCTCATTCCGTCGATAGATACAACGGACGTGTGGCGCTTTCCGTAAGTCATCTCCGCATAAATTTCATCGGAAAGAATAACGATATTCGTGTCGCGGAGCAGCTTCGCGATCGCCTCAAGCTCCTCTGCGGTCATAATAGCGCCCGTTGGGTTGTTGGGGAAGGGGAGCACGAGCATTTTCGTTTTTGGGGTTATCGCGGCTTTCAGCTTTTCGGGTGTTATTTTGAATTTATCCTCGGCCGTCGTGTCGAGAATAACGGGGGTCGCGCCCGTCATTTTAGCGAGAGGCTCGTAGCATACGAACGCGGGGTTCGGTATGATTATCTCGTCGCCCGGGGTGAGAACGGAGCGCATAGCTATATCTATAGCTTCACTTCCGCCGACTGTAACGATTATTTCGCTTTTCGGGTCGTAAGGCTCGATGTCAAATCTTCTTTTCAGATATTTTGAAATTTCCTCGCGCAGCTCAAGAGTACCTGAGTTTGAAGTATAATACGTTTTTCCTCTTTGCAGAGACTCAATACCCGCCTCGCGTATATGCCACGGCGTTACGAAATCCGGCTGACCGACGGTCAGTCCAACGACGTCGTCCATAGAGTCGAGCAGGTCAAAAAATTTTCGTATTCCCGACGGCGGCAGAGCAGTCACCGTAGGAGACAAAACAGAAGAATAGTCGATCATACTCCGCCTTCTCCTCTTTCATCTACCTCGGGTGATGTGTAAATAACGCCCTTGTCTTTATATTTTTTAAGCACGAAATGAGTGGATGTGGCTGTCACGAATTCGATCGTGGCGAGCTTCTGCGCAACAAAATACGCGATCTCCTTCATAGTTTTTCCTTCAAGCATAACGACGAAATCGAATCCGCCCGACATAAGATAAAGGCTCTTTACCTCGGGATAGTTGTAAATTCTCTCCGCGACCTTGTCAAAACCGAGATCCCTCTGAGGCTGTATTTTTACCTCAATAAAGGCGGTAACGTACTCGCGGTCGGTCTTATCCCAGTCGATAAGTGCCTTTCTGCCGAGAATTACTCCGTTTTTTTCGTATTTTTCAATAAGCGTTTTTATGTCCCCGACCTCTTTGGCAAGCATAACGGCAAGCTGTTCAGCCGTAAGGGAAGCATCGTTTTCGATAAGCTTAAGCAATTTATTATCCATATATAATCTCCATTCCGCCGCCATAGCGGCGGCAAATATAATTATTGAAATTCAAATGTGTTCGCTTTGCGAACGAAAATGGGGGTGGGAGCCATTTTTAATTTGAATTTTGTTGCGTGAACAGTAAATTCCATCGTAAGCAAAATAAACTTTCACACTATTTTTCCTTGGTTCTTGTGTCGAATTTATTTACTATCGTGTCGTAAGTGATTCCGTATTTTATCGCAATATCACGCGCATAGCTCTTTCCGTCGGGCTTCTTGCGAAGTATTCTGAATGAACGCTGTCCTGTTTCCATACCCGCAACAAGAGTGTCTATCAGCGCGCCGCCCGTTTTTGCGGCCCGCTCATTGATAGCGTCAAGCTCGGCGGCGAGTTGATGCAGATGTGTTGAGAATATGCAGCGGCAGCCGACGTAGCTGAGTGCTCCGAGAACCTCGGCGGCAATGTACGACGCTTCATACGCGCCTGTTGACGAGAAGGATTCATCCATAAGCACGAGCGAATTTGCGGTTATAACGTCGAATATCTCACGCAAACGGTCACATTCCTCACCAAGACGTCCCTTGTCTATGGTGTCCTCCGCACCCGTCGGGAAATGCGTGAATATTGCATCGACAGGGCTTATGATAGCTGAATCTGCAGGCACGAACATACCGAGCTGAAGCATTACCTGAGCTTGTCCCGCCGCGCAGGTGATGACGGATTTACCGCCTCGGTTGGGGCCTGTTATGACGTATATGGTCGCTTTTTCGTCGAAATCAAGGTCGTTCGTTACGATCGTGTCGTCTATTTTAAGCGCGACGCAGGGATTATACAGCTCCTTTGCGAAAAACGCGCGTTCAGACATTGGACGGATGTCCGGCTTGCATAGTGAGCAGCCCTTGTTTTTAAGACGGCGAAGAAGCTCCGTGCCCTTAACGAAAAATTCTATCTCAGGCATAAGATTGAGAAGAAAATCCGTGTTTTCGAGAACGTAGGACTGAACTATCTTTTTCCACGAACGGAGAGACGATTTATAAACGTCGTTGATAGCTGACGTGAACGCGAGCGAGAGCGCGGTCTTTTGATTTTCCGTCTGCTTCTTGCCGAAGGGAACTAACTGAGCGATGCAGGTGTACTCATCATCTTTGAAATTAAGGCGAAGTATTTTTTCGATAACGTCGCCCGAGCGGAACGGTTGTGGATTTATTGACAGAACTCCCGCCTCAGCAGGACGAAGCTGAGCGTCGAGGTTGACACCTATCGTAACGCTCTTTATATCGCGTACGCGGTTTGTAAGCTCCTTGAGCTTTTCGTTAAGCTCCGCGTAATAATCGCTTTCTGCAAGCTCGGCTATTCTGTCGGCAAGAGTTGTCAGAGCCTTGCCCTTAAGATTCGGGCGAACCTCGGAAAGACCCGCGTGAAGCGTGTCTATGCTGGATATATACAGCTCTATCTCCGTGATGCTTGAGAGATATGACGCGGCCTCTCCGCTGTCCGCTTCAAGACGGCGAAGCTCCATGATATCGCCGAGAATTGGGATAAGTTTGTTAAGAGTTTTCGATATGCTCTCGTTCTCGAGCATATCGCGGAAGGTATCCATTCTGTATTCAATGACCTCGGGGTCGGAGGTGACGAACTCCGCCAGCTCACGGTTGTGAAGTTCAATTGCGTCAAGCATACCGAGCTCGTCAAGCACGAACATATCGATATTGGGTACGTTCTTTCCGCTGTAATGAGCGCGGCTTGATTCAAGACTTGGATAAAGCAGGCTGAAATTTGTAAAATCCATATTTTCGTTCCTTGTTCTTTTTTAATCGGGTTTGATTTTTGAGAGTGGGTTTTGCTCCATTGCTTCCTTCATACTTATGTCGGAAACGTGAGTGTATATTTGTGTCGTGTTGAGCTGTTCGTGACCTAAAATATCTTTAAGCACTCTGACATCGACCTCGCCAGTCTGATACATCAGCGTGGCTGCGGTGTGGCGGAGCTTGTGTACTGAGAGGTGTCTTGATTCATAACCTGCCATCTTAAGATATTTTTTTACCATCCACTGTACGGACTCAACGCTCATTCTGTTACATTGCTCGGAGAGAAAGAGTGCGTCGCTCGTGACATTTTTATATTTCTCACCGCCGGTCCTGAAAGGAATATACTCGGAAAGTGACGCGCGGCAGGCATCGTTAAGATATATTATTCTTTCTTTTGAGCCTTTACCGACAACTCGGAGAGAGCGGTATTCCGCTTCAAGGTCGCTGATGTTTATTCCGACAAGCTCCGACACACGCATTCCACAGTTCAGAAACAGCGTGATTATCGTGTAGTCGCGTATGACATTTCTTGACAAAGTATCAGACCTTACCGTGTCAAGCAGGTGAAGGCTTTCCTCAAGCGTAAGAAATTTCGGAAGAGTCTTTTTTGCCTTTGGGCTTTCAATGTCAACTGCGGGATTGGTCTCAAGTAAATGACGTTTGAGCGTCAGATACTTATAAAACGCTTTTATAGCAGAAAGCTTTCTCGCCTTTGCCGACCAGAGATTTTTTCTGACGGTTCCCGAAAACATAAGAAATTCATAAATATCCTCGGTCGTTATAAGCTTTATATATCCTATATCTATTCCGGATATGTCGATCTCGTAAAACTCATCGGATTCGGGGGAGATACCCTCTCTTACTGCCGAAATGTACCTAAAAAAGGTTCTGAGGTCAAGCAGATATTCATTTACTGTTTTTGGAGAGCATCCTTGGATCGCGGCTTTATAATTGGCAAATTCACGGACAAGGGGAGGCATGCCTTTTGTATCTATTGCTGTTTGCATACGATCTTCCCCCTTAAAAACTTTTCTGTAATATTAAAAAAAGAATATTGACTTGTTCATTATTATTATATTATAATATATAAAACGAAGAATGTCAATAACGTTTTTATTAACTAAAATCAAAGAAGGTATAATTTATGAAGAGCTTTTTCGGCAAATATTCATACAGTATGGTAAAATTATTTATAACACAGATCGCCTTGGGCCTTTTCGGAGGAGTTCTCGCGCTTGCGACCTCAACAAACGACATTTTGCTGTGGGTAGCGGGGATAGGCTCCGTACTGTTTTATTTGTTCCTTATATACGTAGCTGTTTGGGAGATCGGAGCGAAAGACCGTATATCTATTGATCTTGGAAAAGCGAAAAAACGTCCTTATGTTGGCTTTTTGATAACACTTATCGCTAATGTTCCGAATATTATTGTTGCGTCGATATATGCGATATGTTGGTTCATTTCAAAAGGCGCTGAGGGAGCGGCAACAAATATCGCCGCGTTTATGAGGGTAATTACGCTGTTTATTGAGGGAATGTATTATGGGCTTATGACCGCGATCGGGATCGGCCCGAATAGCTTCTGGTGGGCGTATTTTGTGATAGTGCTTCCCGCGGTCCTTGTCGGCGGCGTTGCGTATATTTTAGGTACGATGAATGCGCATTTGACAAAAATGATGGAGCCTCTTTATCCCGAAAGCGACAGAGAGCCAAAGAAAAAGTTTTTTGCCAAGAAAAAAGATGAATAATTAATAACCGCGGGTTGAAAACATCATCCCGCGGTTATTATGTATAAATTATTCTTTGTCAGTATTTTCTGTTGAGCTTTCATCGGATCCTTCAGCCGTATCTTCAGCCTTCTCCGCTTCCTTAGCGGCTCTCTTTGCCTCTTTTTCAGCTTCCTTGGCGGCTTTTTCTTCGGCTTCAATGCGACGAAGCTCTCTGATCTCTGCGTTGACCGCGTTGATCTGTTTGTTTATATCGCTGATCACCTTGATCTGATCGCGGAGTGCCTCAGCGCTTTCAACCTTGCCTACTTCCTGAGAATAATATATACGTCCGAGAGTGTCGTATTCCTCAGATACTTTATCCTCAAGATTGTTGAGCTTTACTTTAAGTGACGTCATGTTAGCGATGCGCTTTGTTTTGTCAGCGGTGTTCTTTGTAGTTTTTGATACACCGTTGCAGAAATCATTCCATTTTGACATGTCCGTTTTCCTCCTGAAATTCACATAATTATAATCACACGCATATCACAATATATTATATACGCTAATAACAAAATAATAAAGTAACAAATTGAATTATATTTGTAAATATTTATATTTATTTTACAATGGTTACACTGCTTATGACTACGGGAGCGAGAGGGCAATCTCTGAAGTCTGTTCTGACATTAGCTATTTTGTCAACAACTTCAATACCCGAAGTAACGCAGCCGAAGGCGGCGTACTGACCGTCAAGATGAGGAGCATCCTCGTGCATGATGAAGAACTGTGACGATGCGGAATCGGGTATCATTGTACGAGCCATAGAAAGTACACCTCTTGTATGCTTGAGAGTGTTCTGAGGGAATCCGTTGGCGAGGAACTCTCCCTTGATAGAAGGCGCGTCGTGATGGTTCATATCGGCATCATATCCGCCGCCCTGGATCATAAATCCGCTGATTATTCTGTGGAAGATAAGTCCGTTAAAAAAGTCCTTCTCAATGAGAGAAACGAAATTTTTTACAGTTGTCGGAGCTATCTCCGGGTAGAGCTCGGCTTCAATTACGCCGTAGCCGTCGATGTCAAATCTGATCTTAGGGTTTGCCATAATATTTTTCCTTTTCTTTAATTTATTTTTTTGTTATTCTTTCAATCTGCTCTTTATAGGCTATGTTGAAAAGCTCGTCTATTCTTTCGCTTTTTTCCTGAATATAAAGCCAACCGAAGAGCGCCTCCATACCTGTCGCGGCGCGATATTGACCGACCGTAGCGCTTTTGGGTGAGCTTGAATGACCCATATTGCGACCACGTCTGAACGCGGCCTCCTCGTCCTCGGTCAAAAGGGGCAAGATCAGCTTAACAGCCTCCGCTTGCGCTCCGGCGCGGACAAAGTTCAGCGCCAAGGAGTTAAGCTCCGCTGAATGTGAGATCCCCGCGCTGACGAGAAAACGTCTGACGCATATCTCAATAACGGAATCCCCGAGGTAGGCAAGAGCAGGTGACGAAAGTTCTCGTGTATTGATCATGTTTTAAGCCTGCTTTCTGTTTCTTTAACGATAAGGCGAACAGCCTCGTCAACATCCTCCGTGTCTATCGTACATCCCGCGGCGCGTATGTGACCGCCGCCTCCAAATACGGCACAAATATCTGATACGTTTACATCTGACGAAGAACGCATCGAAACGCGACAGCCTGTGTCACCGTCCGAACGCCTGACGGAAATTGCGACCTTTGCTCCATCAAGAGAACGTGCAACTTCTATAAACGCGTCAAAATTTTCACGTTTTATTCCGAGCTCACGGATCTCGTCAGCGGTAAAAGCAACGACTGCGATCTTTCCATTGGCAAATGTTCGAAGCTTTTTGACCGACTCTGCCTCAGCTATCATCATAAGGCGTGTTTTAGACGAAAAAAGTCGGTGATTTATATCGGACGCGTCGATCCCGAGAGAGAGTAATCTTGCCGCGCGCTTGTGGGTATCGGGCGTTGCGTTTGAGAAGCGGAAGCAACCGGTGTCGGAGCTGATAGCCGCGTATACGCACTCGGCGAAGCGATAGGGTAGGGCGGTTATTCTTCCTTTTTTTAAGAGATCAAAGCCTATATCGCAGATTATCTCTGCGGTTGCGGCTGACGAGGAGTCTGTATACCCGTCGCAAAAACGCTGTGTCGTGCCGTGATGGTCGATAGATATTGAAGGCGGAAAAAACTCGTATAGCTTTCCGATCTGCGACGCCGAGCCGCAATCAACGGCGATAACCGTTGCGCCGTCAAATCCGTCGGGAAGAGAGTCTTTAAGAGCGCTGTCTTGGAGTCCGTCCGTTAAAAAACGCAGACGTTCGGGGATCTCGTCGCCCGAAAGACAGTAGGCGCGTCCGCCGAGCGCCTCAATAAGCAACTTCAATGCGAACGCCGAGCCGACGGCATCTCCGTCGGGACGCTCGTGAAAGATGATTATTGCCTTTTTCGTTTCCGAAATTATATCAGAGAGAGCCTCAAGAGAAATATCTTTTATCATGATCACTTGTTTTCGTTGCTTTCGCTGTCGGAGTCATTTTTCGGGTTAGTTTCAATGCTGTGAAGAAGCTCTGAGATGTGAGCCCCGTGGGAGATGGATCTGTCCTCAACAAAAGTCAACTCGGGAGTTATTCTGAGGTTTAGACGAGTCGCGATCTGACGGCGAATAAAGCCTATCGATGATCGAAGTCCCTGAGCGACCTCCTTCGGTTCGCCTCTGAGAGCCGAATAGTATATTTTCGCATATTTGAGGTCGGTCGTTACGTCTGCTGCTGTAATGCTTACGAATGCTGACTCGACACGGGGATCTTTGACCTCGCGCATAGCCATAGCGACTACGTTGCGGACCTCATCGTTTATTCTTCCTGTTCTGTATTTTGCCATTATAGGTATATCCTTTTCAAAAAAATCTGTATATTTATATAATGATACCATAAATCAATAAATATGTCAATACTTTAAACCTCTTAAAAAATACTTGAAACTATTTGCTTGATTTGGTATTAAAGTGACGCGATTTGTGAATGTGAAAAAAATATTAACTTTTAAAAATGGTATTGACTTTGTTATTTCGACATGATAAAATGTTATAAAATAATATTAAAAGCTATGACGAAGAATGGATGGGTAAAATGCATTTCAGAGAGCCGATGCTTGGTGAGAATCGGTATGCAAACGCCATATCCTCTCACTTCCGAGCCGGAAACCTGAACTGTTTTTGTAGGGTGACCCGCGAATGCTGCGTCAGTGCATAGAGGTTGATCGATCTCGAAGAGGTGGCGGAAACATATCCGCAATTTGAGTGGTACCGCGAGTGATAATTTGTATTTACACCCGTCTCAAAGCAATCAAAGGCTTTGGGACGTTTTTTAATAAAACAGAAATCTATCTTTGAGAGGAACAGAAATAATTATGATCCGTAAAGTTCAAACAAACAAAGCCCCGTCGGCTATAGGACCCTATTCTCAAGCAACGGTATCAGGAAATCTTATTTTTACGTCGGGACAAATACCGCTGGATCCCGAAACGGGAGTTCTTGAAGGGGAAAACATCACAGAACAGACGCATCGCGTATGCAAAAATCTGGAGGCTGTTCTCTCTGCTGCCGGCGGTTCTCTAAAAAATACCGTAAAAACGGTATGCTACCTTAGTGATATGGCAAATTTTGCCGCGTTCAACGAGGTGTATTCCGAATATTTTACCGAAAATCCCGCGCGTAGCTGCGTAGCGGTAAAAGCTCTTCCCAAAGGAGCGCTTGTGGAGGTGGAAGTGATCGCGGAAAAGGATTCGTAGCGTGAAATTTTATTTTGCTTACAGTGAAATTCACCGCTTACGAACCGAAATTTAAACTAAAAATGATACCCGAAGCCATTTTTCTTCCCAAAGCGAACAAATTTGAAGTTCCAAATTTTTTGTGCCGCGCTATGGCGGCGGAATGGAGATTAAAATGATGGATCCAACCAAATACAGAACGGGTTATTTTCCCGTTGACAAAAAATATAATAAATGGTCGGAAAAAGATCATGTCGAAAAGCCGCCCGTATGGTGCAGTGTTGATATGCGTGACGGAAATCAAAGCCTTGTTATCCCTATGAGTCTTGAAGAAAAGCTTGAATATTTCAAAGTTCTTGTTGAGGTTGGGTTCAAGGAGATAGAGGTCGGTTTTCCCGCCGCAAGTGAAACCGAATACGAATTTTTACGCACTCTGATCGACAAGGATATGATACCTGATGATGTAAGCGTTCAGGTCTTGACACAGTGCCGTGAGCATATCATTCGTAAGACGTTTGATGCCTGTCGCGGCGCTCCTAACGCAATAATTCATTTTTACAATTCCGTCAGCGTAGCTCAACGTGAGCAGGTGTTCAAAAAATCCAAAGAAGAAATAAAAGAGATGGCTGTTGAGGGTGCAAGGCTTGTAAAGAAGCTTGCGGGCGAGTATGATGGAAACTTTCGCTTTGAGTATTCTCCCGAATCCTTTACGGGGACAGAGCCCGAATACGCGCTTGAGGTATGTAACGGGGTTCTTGACGTGCTAATGCCGAGTGCGGATAATAATGTGATAATTAATCTTCCCGTAACGGTTGAGCTAAGTTCGCCTCATATTTATGCGTCTCAGGTAGAATATATTAGTGAAAATCTCAAATACAGGGAGTTCGTAACTCTTTCTGTTCATCCTCACAATGACAGAGGAACGGGTGTTGCTGACGCGGAGCTTGCGCTTCTTGCGGGAGCTGACCGAGTTGAGGGGACTCTTTTCGGAAACGGAGAGAGAACGGGGAATGTTGATATAGTTACTCTTGCTATGAATATGTATGCGCACGGAATTGACCCGAAGCTTGATTTCTCCAATATGCCATATCTTGTTGAAAAATATGAGAAATGCACGAGAATGCAGGTCTATGACCGCGCGCCTTACGCGGGGGCTCTCGTTTTCGCGGCGTTTTCGGGAAGCCATCAGGACGCTATTGCCAAGGGTATGAAGCACAGACAGAAAAAGAAGCTTCATAAATGGTCTGTGCCGTATATTCCGATCGACCCAACGGATATAGGACGTACTTACGATGCGGACGTTATCAGGGTCAATTCGCAGTCTGGCAAAGGCGGCATCGGATATCTGCTTGAGCATACCTACGGCTATATTCTCCCGATTAAAATGCGTGAGCATTTCAGCTACCTTTGCAAGGATATATCGGATCACGAG
The DNA here is from genome assembly GCA_045652645.1 of Eubacteriales bacterium. Lineage (GTDB taxonomy): Bacteria > Bacillota > Clostridia > Oscillospirales > CAG-272 > RGIG3994. The sequence continues at coordinate 10,606 of JAZRUP010000122.1, forward strand.
CACAAGGAGCTTAAAGCGGAGGACGTTCTTGCCTTGTTTTCCGAAAATTATCTCAATGTCACGGGCGATATAAAAGTTACGGATTTTGACTTTATGCGTGAGAATGACTCGGTCAAGATCAATATAACTTTTATGGAAAAAGGTGTTGCAACAGAGATGGAAGCCGAAGGCAACGGTTCGCTCAGCGCGATAAGCAACGCGCTTAAGGCTTATACGGGCAAAACCTACACGCTGCAGGTGTTTACCCAGCACAGTATGCAGGGAAAGGGATCGCAAAGTGTGGCGGCATCTTATATCGGTCTTGAAAACGAGAACGGAGAGCTGTTCTGGGGTGCGGGAACAGATACCGACGTTATAAAAGCGAGTACGAACGCGCTTCTCAGCGCATTTTACAATATGGTCAAATAATGACAGCAGAGGTTGTCTCAATCAAGATTTGAGACAACCTCTGCTTTTTTATTTAATATCAAATTCTCTCGAAATGGCTTCTCTTACCATATCAAATCCGATTTCTCCCTCGGGGATCTCACCGTTATGCATCATAAGCACGGCTCCGAAAATCAAGGAACGGACGATATAAGTTTTTCTTATGCGGTCTTTTTCTGACATACCAACGCTTTGACAATATTTTGTGATAAGCTCTTTAACAAGAGAGCTTATACCTGCTTTTGCCGATCTCTGTTCTTTACTGAACGATTCGGATTCTATGAAAAGTATGCGAAAATAATCGGGATTTTCAAGCAGGAAGCGAAGATATGCCACACTTATCTCAATAAGGCGCTCTCGCTCGCTTTGGTATTCGCTGAGTATAATATTTTGAGTAACATGCCATTTTTTATTTATATACTTAAAAATTTCAAGTATAAGCTCATTTTTGTCTTTAAAATGACGATAAGGCGCAGCACAGGATATTCCGCAGACCGCCGCGACCCGACGCATTGAAAAATCGGAAAATCCATTTTCGTGAAGCTCATGGATACCTGCGTTTATAAGCGCTTTTTTTGTGTTTCGCGATTCGGAAACGGAGCTTTTATTGCTCTCTTGTGTTCTGAGGTCCGGCATATTTATTCACCCGAAATAATAAGGGAATATACGGGTTGACCTCCGAAAAGCACCGTAACGTCTGTGGAATCTCCTGATTTTGATTCTATCATATCTTTGATCTTTGCCGCGTCCTCTTCTCCGAGAGCCTCACCGCAGTACGCGATAATGCAGCTACAATCCGTAAGCTCGTCAAGCAGCATGTCAACACAACCGTAGAAGCTGTCAGCCGCTTTTTTGACCTTGTTTTCAACAAGTCCTATAAATTGACCTTCTTTGATCGTAAGGTCTCCTATAACGGCATCACGTATAGCGTTTGTAACGGAAAGCGATTTTACCGTTGCAAGACTCTCTACCATAGCTTTTTCGTTCGTGTCGATGTCAGCCTCGGGATCAAAATCGTAAAGCGCTGTTATGCCCTGGGGAATGGACTTTGACGGAATAACTCTTACGTTGATACCAAGCTCCTCTGCGAGCGCAACGGTAGTGTTTGCGGTAAGAACTATATTGGAGTTGTTCGGCAAAACAAAAACGGTTTTAAGCCCTACCTTTTTGATAGCGTCAAGCAGATCGTCTGTGCTGGGATTCATGGTCTGACCGCCCGAAACGATCTCATTTACTCCGAGGTCACGGAAAACCTCGCAAATACCGTCACCGTTCGATACCGCGACGAAGCCTACTCCGTCGGCAAGGGAAGGGGTCTCGGGAATAGAAGAAAGCTCCGTGTGCTGCTTTCTCATATTCTCTATCTTGACCGTTAAAAACTCGCCGTATTTTTCTGCTTTGCTCAAAACAGATCCGGGGTGTGACGTATGAATATGAAGCTTGATTATTGATTCGTCCTCAACGTAAACAAGGCTGTCGCCGATTCCCGAGAGCAGGAATTCGTGAAGCTCATCACCGGCGTTCGGGTCAGAGAACTCCTCCGCCTTTTCAACTATACATTCGGTGCAATAGGGGAAAACGATCTCCGTGTCGCAAGCCGCGGCTGCGGTGAGCGACACGGCTTCCGCAGGCTCGGGGATCTCGTAATTCTCCGCATTTCCCGAAAGGATCTCGTTCATAGCGGTAAGGATTATCATAAATCCGCAACCTCCCGCGTCAACCACTCCCGCCTCTTTGAGAACGGGGAGCTGCTCGGGGGTGTGCTCAAGAGCCGCTTCTGATGCCTCTATCGCGGTCTTGAAAAGAAGCTCGGTATCGTCGGAATCAAAATCCGCGACAGCCTCAGATGCCGCGCGCATAACAGAAAGAATAGTTCCTTCGGTGGGATTCATAACGGCTCCGTACGCCGCTGTTGTTGCCGAGGCGAGGGCAGGGACAAGCTCTTTTGCGCCCGCAGATTCAAGCCCCGCAAGACCCGACGCAAGTCCTCTGAAATAAACAGAGAGAATAACGCCGGAGTTTCCTCTCGCCGAGCGGAGCATAAGATCTCCCGCTGCTTTCGCTACGGTTCCGAGGTCCTCCATATTAGCAGAAGTTATTGAGTTTACGCCCGAGATAGTCATACTCATATTAGAGCCCGTGTCGCCGTCGGGAACGGGGAACACATTGAGTGCGTTGACCTTCTCCGCGTTGTCCGCAAGTTTTTTTGCGGCATAAGTCAACATCTTATAATAGTCTTTTGCAAAAATCTTCTTCATAATAATTATCTTTCTTTACCTATGAAAAACAGAGCCAAAGTACCCTGACCGGAGTGTGCGCCAATGGTCGGACCTACAAAGTTTATAATGACCTTGCAACCGTATTTTTCTTTTATCATTTTAGCAAGCTTGTCAGCATCATCGCGGCAGTTGCCGTGACTGATGAAAACGACCTGGCTTTCTGGATCGACCGCATCGCTTTCGAATTTTTCAAAAAGAGCGTTGATAGATGCGTTACGTCCGCGCGATTTCGATATGCTCTCAAGCTTTCCGTTGTTGTCAACACGAAGAACGGGCTTGATGTTAAGCATAGAGCCGATAACGGCGGTAACTCCGGATATTCTTCCGCCCCTCTTGAGCTGATGAAGGTCATCAACCGTGAACCAGTGGCAGATCTTAAGCTTTGTTTCCTCCGCAAAGTCACGGACTTCCTCGATGGTCTTTCCGGCGCGCTTTTGCATAATGCAATGGTAGATGAGAAGACCCTGACCGAGAGAAGCGCAAAGACTGTCGACTGTCAGTATTTTCTTGCCGGGATAAGCACCCTCAAGCTCTGCCGCCGCCTGAACCGCAGAATTATACGTTCCGCTGAGTCCCGATGAAAAACCGATGTAGAGGACATCGTGACCCGCGATAAGCTCAGCCTCCATCATAGTTTTGAACTGACTTACGTTGACGGCACTGGTGGTAACGAGCGCGCCCCCTTTAAGTATGTTGTAGAATTCCTCAAAGCCGATATGAGAGCCGTCAAGGAAATTGTAGTACTGTTTTCCGTCAGCAAAAACGGAAAGAGGGGATACTCTTAAATGCATCTGCTCCGCAACGGATACGGGCAGGTCGCAAGATGAATCTGTCATTATTGTGAAATAAGCCATTGTTTTTCTCCTAATTTTCATTTTTATCAAGTTAACACTGTTAACATAATACCATATTATAGCAGTTTTGTCAACACTAATATGTGAAAATAATGTGTTTTTTAACAGAAAACTTTGCGATAGACGAAAAAAGCTCTTCCGAAGACGATCGGAAGAGCTTTTTTTGTTATTCTATTTCATTTTGTCTTGCGACGAGGGATCTTCCGCAGTACATTTCGCGGAGCTTGGGTTTTTCGATCTTGCCCGTGGGGTTACGGGGAACATCGGCAAAAATTACCTTACGCGGACGCTTATAACGCGGCATGCCCATACAGAATTCGTTAAACTCCGTTTCTGTCATAGCGAATTCAGGCTTGAGCTCGACGATCGCCGCGGCTATCTCTCCGAGACGCGCATGGGGAAGGCCGATAACCGCGACGTCTTTGACCGCGTCGTGTTTTCTGATGAAGTTTTCGATCTCAACGGGGTAGAGGTTCTCTCCGCCGGTGATGATAACGTCCTTCTTTCTGTCAACAAGGAAGATAAAACCGTCGGCGTCCTCCATAGCCATATCGCCTGTGGAGAGCCAACCGTCGTGAAGCACTTCATCGGTGGCTTTTTCGTTTTTATAGTAGCAGGTCATAACACCGGGGCCCTTTACGCAAAGCTCTCCGACGTCTCCGGGGGTTACCGGATTTCCGTCGCCGTCAACGATCTTCGTTTCCCAACCGAATCCTGCCTTACCGATAGCACCCACTTTGTGTATGTTCTCAACTCCAAGATGAACGCATCCGGGGCCTATGGACTCCGAGAGACCGTAATTTGTATCGTAATCGTGATTCGGAAAAAGGGATTTCCAACGTTTTATAAGAGAGGGCGGAACGGGTTGCGCACCTATATGCATAAGTCTCCATTGACTGAGCGTGTAATTTTCAAGGTCTATCTCGCCTCTGTCGATAGCGTCGAGGATATCCTGAGCCCACGGAACGAGAAGCCATACGATCGTGCATTTTTCCTCGGATGCCGTACGAATGATCCACTCGGGCTTAACACCCTTGAGAAGCACGGATTTCGCGCCTACGAGGAAGCTTCCGAACCAGTGCATCTTGGCTCCCGTGTGATAAAGCGGCGGGATGCACAGAAAAACGTCATCGTGAGTTTGTCCGTGGTGAGCTTGCTCAACGCGGCAGGAGTGCATAAGGCTTTCGTGATTATGTAAGATGGCCTTTGGAAAGCCTGTCGTGCCCGAGGAGAAGTAGATAGCTCCGTCGTCCTCATCCGACAGCTTGATCTCGGGAGCGTGTGAGGACGCATATGTTACGAGCTTATTGTAGCTCTCGGCAAATGTCGGGCAGTCGTCTCCGACATAGAACATATATCTGACGCGAGGCATACGGTCGCATACCTCCTCAACGCGTCCTATAAATTCCGGTCCGAAAACGAGAACGTCAACGTCGGCAAGATCCGTACAGTATCGGATCTCCTCCGCGGTATAGCGGAAGTTCATAGGAACAGCAAGCGCGCCCGCCTTGAGTATTCCAAAGTAAATGGGAAGCCACTCAAGGCAGTTCATAAGAAGTATCGCGACCTTATCTCCCTTTTTGATCCCGCGAGAGAGCAAAAGATTCGCGAAACGGTTAGCCTTTTTATCAAATTCGCACCACGTGATCTCTGTACGGAAGGGATCGTTTTTGCTTGCCTCAATAAGAGAATATTCTCTCCACGTCAGCTTTTTTTCGTCAGGTAATGAAGGGTTTATCTCAACGAGCGCGACCTCGTCACGGTATAATCTTGCGTTTTTTGCAAGAATTTCGGTAATTGGCATTTTTAAAGTCCTTTCAATATTATATCAGTTTTCGGATTCACCGAGCTTTTTCTTGTAGCAAGAGAAGGTCTCCTCGACAATAGTCTTGTCGGGTTTCGGAGTAATAAGGCTTACGACGGTAACGATCACGAAGCCTGCGAGCATCGTAACGGCACCGCAGTTTATTGGAGACTGAAGCCATACGGGGAAATATGATCTGAAGAGCATATTCGCTATCATAACGGTAACACCGAAAACAAAACATGTGATAACGGATGCCTTGGATATCTTCTTTGAGTAGAGAGAGAGCAGGAAGGGGGCGAGAAATGCGCCCGCAAGAGCTCCCCACGATACGCCCATAAGCTGTGCTATCGAATTTACGATGGATTCGGAGACACTCTTGTATTGGAAAATGGCGATAGCTGCGGATATTGATACGAAGAAAACGATAAAGATCCGCATAATGAGCATCTGCTTTTTACCTGTCATTTCCTTCTTTATTATATGACCCTTGATGAGGTCAAGGGTGAGCGTAGAGCTTGACGTGAGAACGAGAGAAGATAGCGTTGACATAGACGCTGAGAGGACGAGAATTACAACGATCCCTATAAGGATATCCGGAAGTCCCGAAAGCATTGTGGGAATGACAGCGTCGTAGCCGTTTTTCGCAACGTCAACGTTAAAGAGACGACCGAATCCTCCGAGGAAGTAACAGCCTCCGGCAACGATCAGTGCGAATGCGGTTGAGATGATAGTTCCTTTCTTGATGGCGCGCTCGTCTTTGATAGCGTAGAATTTGCCGACCATCTGAGGAAGTCCCCAAGTTCCGAGTGACGTAAGAATTACAACGCAGATAAGATTGAATGGGTCAGGCCCGAGAATGGACGTAAGGCTGCCAGCGGATATACCCTTGTCGGTTATGGAGGCAAGACCGTCAACCGCCTTGAAAAGTCCGCCCTGTCCGTTCAGCACAGCGATTATAACGGCGACGATACCGGCAAGCATTATTATACCTTGAATAAAGTCATTGATGGCGGTCGCCATATATCCCCCGATAACGACGTATATGCATGTGAGTATAGACATAACGATTATACACCATATGTAATCAACCTTAAAAGCCATCTCAAAGAGACGTCCGAGACCGTTGTAAAGAGACGCGGTGTAGGGAATGAGGAAAACGAAAACGATGATGGCAGCTATTATCTTGAGCGCCTTTGAATTAAAGCGTTTGCCGAAAAAGTCTGGCATTGTAGCGCTTCCGAGATGCTGCGTCATAAGGCGCGTGCGTTTTCCCAGAATGAGCCACGGCAGAAGTGAACCGATGATCGCGTTTCCGATACCTATCCAGGTTGACGCGAGTCCGAATTTCCAGCCGAACTGCCCCGCGTATCCTATAAAGATAACGGCGGAAAAATACGACGTGCCGTAAGCAAAGGCTGTCAACCACGGACCGACTGAGCGTCCGCCGAGGACGAATCCGTTGACGTCAACTGATTGCTTTCTGCAACGGATACCTATAAATACCATAATGCCGAAGAAAATGACGAGCATTGCGATCTTGATGAACATAAAAGACTCCTTTCAAGGGAAAAATAAAAAACGTCCTCCGTATCTAAAAACGATACAGAGGACGAACATAAATAATGCCGTGTTACCACCTCAGTTTATCACTTCCTTGCGGGAGCGACCTCAGCGGGTACAAAAAATACCCTGACGCTTTAACGGGCGTACCCGGCAAACCCTACTTTACTTTTTCAGGAAGCGGCTCTCGAAATGTATTCGATATAACCTCGCCCACCGTCTCGCACCAACCGACGGCTCTCTGCAAAGCTCGGAAATACCTACTTCTTTTCGGTCATCACCTTTTTAATGAATTGATTATATCACTCTTATAATATTTTGTCAAGTAAAAATTTCGACATTTATGAAAAATTATATCGTTATTTGAGAGTTTTTAATGTAAACTTTCCGTTCTCGAATATCATATAGCTGTGATCGCTGTTTTCCTTGGGTAGAGAAACGGAGCCTGGGTTGACGTAGGTGAATTTGCCTTTTTTGATATTTGCGGGAACGTGAAAATGTCCGCAGAGGAGATAGTCGCCCTCGGAGAGGGGAGGAGGGTCGTCGGGCCCCGCGAGATGACCGTGCGTCGCGTAGATAATTCCCGTATCAACGGGAAGCACAGCGTAATCAGCCATCATAGGGAACTCAAGCACCATCTGATCGACCTCGGAATCACAGTTGCCGCGTACGGCTATTATCTTATCCTTTATTTCATTGAGCATAGTAAAAACGTCCTTGGGGCAGTAGTCGCGGGGCAGATCGTTGCGAGGGCCGTGGTAAAGCACGTCGCCGAGAATGAGAAGTCTGTCGGCGTTTTCATTTTTAAAGGCTTCAAGCATTTTGCGGCACCAATACGCGGAGCCGTGAATATCCGATGCAATAAAAAGTTTCATATCTGATCTCCGTTTCAAATTGTATTTTGACTTATTATATCACAAAAATTTATGGATTACAATAGTTGGATATAAAAAACAGTACTGAGATGAGTCAGTACTGTTTTATATCAGTATTTTAATTCTATGCCGTAAAATTCCTCGTAAGTCTCTTTCCAGAGCTCGTAATTTTTCGCCATCATAGCGTCCGTATTCTCACGGCGCTTTTTATTTTCGTCGGGATATATGGGAGGCAGAATGTGCATCGTATACGCCTGAACGGGAAAGCCGTTGTTTTTGTCGATCTCAGCTGAATCCTCCATCGTAATAAAGAAGGGAATTACGGGAACGTTGTTCTTGGCGGCGATGACGAATGCACCGTCCTTGAGAGGACGAGGCTTCTTGTAATTCCACCACATACCCTGCTCGGGGTATATGAGTATTTTTTCTCCTCGCGCGAGAAGCTCGGCAACAGCCTTCATAAAGACACCTATTCCCTTTATTGACGTTGTAAGCGGCAAGGTGTTGCAGTTTCTGAAGAAATAACCGTAAAGACCCTTGAACGAGGTATAATTTCCCTCTCGGATTATCTTATAGAGCATCCTCTTGCCCATATGAGGCTGGATCGTTTTATAGACCGCGTAATTATCGTACGCGTTAAAATGGTTGCAGGTTATAATAGCTCCGCCATCTACTGAAAGAAAGTTTTCAATACCGCGTATTTCTTTGATTATAAGCTGCTTTTCCTTGATGAGATTGTCAAAATAATTGCGCGCGACTATATTCGCTATCTTTGTCTTTATTTTTGACGATAACTTACTGATCGTATAGTCGACTTTGTTGTAATCAAGAGGAGTTGTCGGCGGGTCGTCCTCAACGTCACGGTCAAACCAGCCGTTTTTCTCATATTCATCTATTTTCTTGAGTATTTCAATGCGGTCCGGTGAGCGTTCCATTATTTTATGTCCTTCTCAGATTTTTTGTTCGGTCATGCGTTGCTGTTGCAGTAGGTTTCGGCTGGGTCGGCTGTTTGCTTTGCGGCGAGCGCTGCAAGATTGGTGTATGCGTCCGCGTCGCGTTGCCTTTCTTCGTCAGTGTACCCGCGGAATATCTTTGCTATGTGTCGGCGATAGGGACTTCTGTTTGCGTATTCCCAGAAAAGATCACCGTACATAACGTTATTGTAGTGCCAAGGCTTCCAATTTATCTTATAATGAATAAGCTTAGGCGTTGCGCTTTCGCTGTACTCGGAGTTGCTTATGGGCGTTTTATTCCAATCGTAGCAAACAAAAACGCTCTTTCCGTAGCAAATAACATTCAAATAGTCTTGATCCTGCGCTACGGTAAAGCGGCGCTTGCCGAGTATCTTTATAAATTCGTTTTCGATATTTATTCGACGGAACTCAGCAAGATTCATAACGAGAATACCGGCATTGAAATATGAACGGCGGGGAACATTAAGAACGACCTCAGAGTATTTTCCGAAAACGTCTATCAACATTACCTCCTCTTGAATAGCTCCGACGAGATTATCCCCGAGTTCGGTGTTATAGAGTTCAGATATATCGCCCGTTACTACGATATCGCAGTCAAGATAGAGCGCTTTGTCGTATTGAGGGAAAAGGTTTGCTATAAAAAATCTGTAATATGTTGCTTTTGTGTAGTAGTCGCGAAGGTGCAGACGGTCGGCGAGCGCCTTTACTTTTTCGCTTACGTCAACGAATTCGACTGTTGCGGGGCGCTTTGCTGAACGTCTTATGGCGGCGCGGTTATGCGCTGACAAGTCCGTTGTTAAAACGTGTATTTTACAGACGTATTCCTTTGATACGTTTTCTGTGAGCGACTGTATTGCGACGCCGAGAAAAGGGGCGTAATTATCATCCGTTGCAAAAAATATCGGGATCGTGGTTCTGTTTTTTGTATGATGCATTTGTTATGTGCTCCTTTTTGCTTTAAAATGTTTTACGGCAATATTTTAACTTATTAGCATAATTTAGTCAAGAAACTGTTGCCGCTTGGCTTTCTAATGTGAGGTCACTTTTCTGTAGAGAGAAAAAACGCCTCTCTACTGTGAGTAGAATTTCGCGTAGGTACGCGGTTTTAAGGCTACTTTATCTCAAAAACGGAGTCAAGGTGATCTAAAAGCTTGTCAAAGGCGTCAGCGTTTTTTGGAAGGAAATAATGGCGAATTCCATCTTCCGAAATATAAATCTTGCCGCTTTTGAGAAAAAAATCGAACGTGCCCTCATCGGTTATGAATCGAATTCGGTATTTATAATCCGATGGGCTGAGCTCCTTTCCGCTTTCGGCAAAGCTTACTTTTTCGGAGGCGGAGAGAAATAGAGAACGCAGTTCATCGGTTTCATAAAAGACTTTTTCAACATCGGTCTCTTGAAATATTCCCGAAGGCGCGTTCGGCGAGAAGACCGTAGCTGCTTTTATATTACCCTCATCTACCGCATCGACTTTTTTACTAAAATCCGATTTTGCCGATATTGACGGAAAAAATCCAACGAAAAACACAAGGATAAGCGCGATAAGTATTATAATACTTCCCGTAACAGTCAGTGTTATCATATTTTTCTTTTTGCTTTCGGTCTGACTTTTCATAGTAATCTCCATTACCCGCCCTGGCGACGGTACAAAATAATCCGCGTGAACAGTGAATTTCACTATAATCGAGATAAACCTTCACGCAATATCCCCTTAAATTTTACATTGACTTATTTATTTTATCATTAAAACCCAAATATGTCAATAAGTGAAAATAAAAAATGGATCTGGTCGATTTTTGAATTGATCAAAATATTGTGATGAAGAATATGTAAATTTAAAAAAAGTATTGCAAAACAGAAGAAAATCTGTTATAATATGCGTTGAGGCCATACTAACCGGGGAAGTAGCGGGTCCCTGAACCTGAAATCCGCTGTAGCAGGGGTTAATTCCATTCTTGAGGGCAAAATTTCTGTGATAGAGCCGTTTCCGACACGTTGACGGGCGGGTCCTGCGCAATCGGGGGCTGTGAACCATGTCAGGCGGGGGACCGAGCAGCATTAAGCGGTTTACCCGATGTGCCGCGGGGGCGCCTGCCCCGAGTGAAGTATTCGGTATTCGCGCAGGAACGTAGTTCGATCTTTTGGTGTATGGTCTCATTTTATTTAATGAATACATATGGAGGTTTTTATGCATCAGGCTTTATACAGAAAATGGCGACCGCGCACGTTTGACGACGTGTACGGTCAGGAACATATAACCTCCGTTTTAAAATATGAAATAGAAAACAACAAGCTCAGTCACGCATATCTTTTTTGCGGTTCGAGAGGAGTAGGTAAGACGACTTGCGCGAAAATTCTCGCTAAGGCGGTCAACTGCGAGGCGCCGGTCGACGGTGAGCCTTGCGGAAAGTGCGCCGCCTGTCTTTCTATTGAATCGGGAAGCGCGACTGATGTTATAGAAATGGATGCCGCGTCAAACAACGGTGTTGATAACATAAGAAATATTCGAGATGAAGTGGTTTTTGCCCCTGCTATGCTTAAATACAAGGTTTATATCGTTGACGAGGTCCATATGCTCAGTCAAAGCGCATTCAATGCCTTGCTAAAAACGCTTGAGGAGCCACCGTCATATGTTATATTCATTTTGGCGACAACTGAGCAGCATAAACTTCTTCCCACGATAATTTCACGTTGCCAGCGATTTGAGTTCAGACGTATAACAACAGACGTTTTGTCATCAAGGCTAAACCTTATAGCCAGAGAGGAAGGAATAGACATAACTCCCGACGCGGCTCATCTTATATCAAGACTTTCTCAGGGCGGTATGAGAGACGCTATCAGCTTGCTTGAGCTTTGCGCAGGGAATAATGAGACCATAACCGAGGAGATAGTCAACGATACGGTCGGAAGCACAGGACGCGAACGCACGCTGAATATAGCGACAGCTGTTTCCGAAAAGGATTACGATACGATATTTGACGAGATAGAGGAGCTTGTACGCTCATCGAAGAGTATAAGTGTATTCTTGCAGGATATGATATCGTTCTGGCGAGATATGCTGATATTTAAAACGACCCCCTCGGCAGAAAAGTACCTTGATCTTACCGATGCTGAAACTGAGCAGATGGCGCGTGTGGCGGGGCGCTTTACGAGAGAAACTTTGCTGTGGCAATGCCGCCTGCTTGACGATGCGTTGCCCAAAATAATACGTTCAAACGCGACGGCGAGAATGACTGCGGAGCTGACTCTTATGCGGCTTTGCGACGAGCGCCTTGACGATAGAACGGACGCGCTCCTTTCAAGAATTTCAAGGCTTGAGGAAAAGCTTATCGGCTTTGAACCGTCAAACGTAACTGTTACGACAACGGAAAAAAGCTTGATTCCACCCGTTGCGGCTGAAAAAACTGCCGCGACGGCACCAAAGAAGCAGGAGATCAAAAAGGAGATAAAAAAGGATTTGGAGCCGACGGAGAAGGCGCCCTACGAAGAAGTTCCCGAAAAGCCGGAAACGGATCCCTCGTTAACGGGTAAAAAGCGAGTCCTTCGCCCATTAAGAGCTTGGGTAGAGATACTTGAGGAAATGGCGGTCTCTGATATTTTTCTTTGGCTCGATCTGAATACCACCAAGGCGTTTACCGATGAAAACGGCAATGTTGTCGTAGTTTTTGACGGCGATTTTATGCTTGAGCGAGCACTTGCTAAGAAGGAAAATATTTCACGGTTGGCAGACTTTATTTCAAAACAACTCGGCAAAAAGACAGAGGTAACGTTCGAGCTTCTCCCAACTGAGGAATCGGGTGACACCGTTATCGACGAAATACTTGATAATTTTAACAGTTAATAATTTAAGAGAGGTATAAATAATGAGAGCAAATATTCCGAAGGGTATGGGCGGAGGCCCACAAAATATGCAGGCAATGATACGTCAGGCGCAGAAGATGCAGGAGGATATGGAAGCGCTTCAGGCTGATCTTGACGCTCGCGAGTACGATATTTCCGCGGGCGGCGGTATGGTAAAGCTTAAAATAAACGGTAAGAAAGAAGTTCTTTCCATCGATATTTCTCCCGACATAGTCGATCCCGATGATGTTGAAACGCTCGCTGACATCATTACAGCGGCGGTCAACGAGGGGATCAAGCGCGTTGAGGATACAAACGCAGCCGAAATGTCGAAGGTTACCGGAGGAATGGGTGGACTCGGTATGCCCGGTCTGTTCTGATCTGTAATGGCTGAATATATTGAATCGCTTCAAAGGCTTGCTGAGCAGTTTGGCAGACTGCCGGGCGTCGGACGCAAATCGGCTATGCGTATGGCTTACGCGGTGCTTGAGCTGTCCGATGAGGATGCCAAGGCGTTCGCCGATGCCATAACGGGGGCTAAAGAAAAAATACATTTATGCCCGATCTGTAAAAATCTCACAGACAAGGAGGTCTGCGGCATATGCTCCGATCTTTCGAGAGATACGGGGGTGATCTGCGTCGTTGAAGACCCGAAGGACGTTGTTTCTTTTGAGAAGGTCAGAGAGTTCAAGGGCGTTTATCACGTGCTTCACGGAGAGATATCTCCCGTAAACGGAATCACTCCGGACAAGCTTTATATAAGAGAGCTTATCGAGAGGGTAGGAACAGGTGACGACGTGAGAGAGCTTATAGTTGCGACAAACCCCACGGTGGAGGGGGAAGCTACGGCTATGTATATCGCAAAGCTCGTAAAGCCTCTCGGAGTAAAGGTGACAAGACTCGCGTACGGTATGCCTGTCGGCGGCGACCTCGAATACGCTGATGAGATAACTCTTTTCCGCGCGCTTGAAGGAAGACGGGATGTTTAATTTAAAACCCTTATAAAAAACATATACATTTTAAGGAGGCATTTTTATGTCAAAGAAAGAAAGAAAGAAAAGCACTTTTTGGTCTGACTTTAAGAAGTTCATTACCAAGGGTAACGTAATCGATATGGCTGTCGGTGTTGTCATCGGCGGCGCGTTCAGCAAGATCGTAACGGGTCTTGTAAATTACATAATCAACCCCTGCGTAAGCTTGCTCACTAAAGGCTCGGACCTTGATTCCATTAAGACTGTTCTCGTAGCGCCCGTGGAGGCGCAGGACGCGGTTCTTGACGAGGTAACGGGTGCGGTTATTACTCCCGCAGTCGAAGAGGTCAAAGAGGTCGCTATCCTTTGGGGAACGTGGATCCAGACCATTCTCGATTTCCTTATAGTCGCGTTTTGTATTTTCTTTGTTCTCAGAATTATAATGAGAGTCAAGAACAAACTCAATGAGAAGGAGATCGAAGAGGCAAAGGCAAAGGAAGCCGAAGCAGCAGCTAAGGCAGAAGCCGATAAGAAGGCAGCCGCAGAAGTAGCAGCAGCCGTCGCGGCGAGACAGAAAGAGCTTGAGGACAGCCAGCTCCGTCAGGAAAAGCTTCTTTCCGAGATCTGCGAGGTTCTTAAGAACAAATAATTTAGTTTTTTAAAATAAAAAACGCAACAC
>JAZRUP010000123.1:0-3592 GCA_045652645.1 Eubacteriales bacterium
CACCGTCACCCTGATATGTAAATACGATCTTGTCGGGGTGTGTGCGCTTAACACCGGTTGCGACGGCGGGAGCGCGTCCGTGAGCCGCCTCTATCATATCGCATTCAAAGTAATTATACGCGAAGACCGAGCAACCGACGGGAGCGATACCGATCGTGTCGCCCTCAATTCCGAGTTCGTCGATAGCCTCGGCAACGAGACGGTGAACTATACCGTGAGTACATCCGGGGCAATAATGGAAGGGAACAGGCGAGAGAGCCTTGGGTTTATCAAAAACTACCATTAGTTGATACCTCCGTTGATTTTTCTGATTTCGGCGAGAACGTCCTCAGCCGTGGGGAGCATACCGCCCGTACGTCCAAAGAAGGAAACAGGACGGCGGCATTCTGTTGCGACCTTGACGTCGTCAACCATCTGTCCCATATTAAGCTCGACCACAAGGAAGTGCTTTGCGGTCTCGGCGGCTTTCTTAAGGGCTGCCTTCGGATACGGCCAGAGAGTTATGGGACGTACAAGACCGACCTTGATTCCCTCGGCGCGTGCCATTTCGATAGCGGATTTGCAGATACGGGATGTGATACCGTAGGAAACAATAACGATATCAGCGTCGTCCGTGTAAAGTTCTTCGTAAAGAACCTCATTTTCCTCTATTTTCTTGTATCTTTCCTCTCTCTCAAGAATGGATTTTTCAAGCTCTTCGGGATTGATAAAGAGCGAGTTTGCGATGTTTTTCTTGCGCTTACCGCCGTGACCGTTGGTTGCCCAGGTCTTTTCGGGAATATCGCGCTTTTCGGAAAGAGCCGCGTCGAAATCAACGGGCTCCATCATCTGACCAAGCGCACCGTCGGCAAGGATCATAGAGGGAACACGGTATGTATCGGCAACGTCAAATCCACGGCCTACGAGGGTAACCATCTCCTGAACGGACGCGGGGGCGAGAACGTAAAGGTGAAGGTCACCGTGACCGTTTGCCTTTGTTGCCTGATAGTAGTCCTGCTGAGAAGGCTGGATCCCTCCGAGTCCGGGACCGCCGCGCTGTACGTTACAGATAAGGCAGGGAAGATCAGCACCTACCATGTAGCTGATGCCCTCGCTCTTGAGCGATACTCCGGGGGAAGACGAGGATGTCATAGCGCGAACGCCAGATGCTGCCGCGCCGTAGATCATATTTATAGCCGCGACCTCACTCTCTGCCTGAAGGCAAAGACCTCCGACCTTGGGCATACGCTTTGCCATATATTCGGCAAGCTCTGTTTGAGGTGTTATTGGATAACCGAAGAAGTAAAGACAGCCGTTTCTGATAGCTGCCTCTGCCAAAGCTTCGTTTCCTTTCATCAAAACTTTGTTAGACATTTTTATCTCCTTTATGCGTTTATACGTTTTTTTCAACTTTTATAACTACGTCGGGACACATAAGAGCGCACATTGCGCACGCGATACATTTATCCTGATCAGTTATGCCGGCGGGATGATATCCCTTTTTGTTAAGAACGTCTGCCTTAAGAGCTATGATCTTTTTGGGACAAGCGTCAACGCAAAGACCGCAACCCTTGCAAAGGTCGACGTTAAAAGTAACTTTGTTCATAAGTACCTCCTGTGTTTTATATGTTAAAATAATTTTTTCGTTGTATTGTCAATAAGAAAAAAATCCTTATTCGGATATTTTTTGACAAGCTCGTCGGTAAAATCTGATCTTACGACGGACGTAAACGCCTCGGGAAGTCCCGATATCCGACAAATTTCGCTTGAATAATCAAAAGAATCCTCAATATCGGAAATTGTCGTTTCCGAACCGATATTGCTGTTATTTACAATATGAGTACAACGGAGTCTCGCGTAATATTCGATCTCTCGAAGACCTTCAACTGTAAGCTCGGGAGTTTCAGTCAACGGACGGTATTTGCTGACAACGCAGAGCATATCGTATCCGCAAGTCTCAAAATCTTTTTTGTATTGACCGAGAGCCGCGGCACCGTTGTCTCCGCCGACATCAAATATCGCGACGTTGTTCTCATCCTTAGCGGAAACGAACACGGAACGTATATCCGCGGTAAGAGAGGGAACGTCCACGTTTGTATTTGCAAATTCGGGATTTATACATTTTATACCGTTTCTTTCCATAAGCTCCTTTGCGTCGGCTGCGCGGAAGTAAGGATTTACCGTATCTATATCAACAAGAGTGACGTTCTTGCCTGATCTTTTAAGCTCAAGAGCTAAAGCAACCGAAACATTGGTCTTTCCCGAACCAAAATGTCCGCAAACGATAACTATTGGGGATAACGGTTTATATGATAAAAACATTTGTACCTCAAAAATCTAAAAGTATCGAAAATTTGATTTTATAATTATAACATATTTTTTTGAAAAAATAAATAGTATTTTGAAATTTCTTTTATTAATTTTATTTTCTAATTTTTACAGTTCTTCTTTTTCTATTGCTTTATATCCTTCGCCGAATATTGACGTTGCATCGCTGACGATCAGAAAAGACAGTTTGTCCTCATCTTTTACAATTTTTTTTAGTTTAGGAAAGACTTGATTTTTTACAGCGCATAAAATTATGCGCTTTTCCTTGCCCGTATACGCTCCCTTACCATCAATATAGGTAACGCCTATATCAAGCTCGTTCATAAGGCGATCGGCGATGCTTTCGCTTTTGTCGCTTATAATATATACAAGCTTATTTTTTTCAAGCCCGTAAAGCACAAAATCAAGAACTTTGCTTGATACGAATACGGAAATAAGAGCGAACAGAGCGAGCTCAATATTTTTAAAAGCTATGGCGGCTACAGATATAACAGCTATGTCAAAAGCAAAAAATATTGTTCCCGTGTTAAGATGTCGGTATTTTTGGCGTAACAGTTTAATTACTATATCCGAGCCTCCGGTCGTTCCTCCCATATGAAAAACTATTCCTATACCAATTGCAAGGCATGCTCCGCCCGCTATTGAGGCTAAAAGCAAGTTTTCTGTTATAATGGGTCTTCCATCGGTCAATTTTTCGATCAAGTCAATGCCAACTGACGTTATAACAGTTACGTAAGCCGTTGAGAAAAAGAATCGCTTTCCAAATTTTATAAAAGCAATTATCATAAGTGGGATATTAAAGCAAAGGATCAAAGTACCTGTCGGAATGTCAAAAAGTGTATTTATTATAATAGCTATACCGGACACGCCTCCGGGTGCCAACGCGAGGGGGTCTAAAAACAAAGCTATTGACAAAGCGTATATTGCTGACCCTAATGTTAATAAAAAATATCTTAATATTTCGGAAAACATTTTTTTCATGTTTTAAAATCCTTTCCTTATACTATAAAATTAATTTATATATATTATTTTACATTATATCATAAAATTATTTTTTATTCAATTATAAAATAAAAACAAAAAAGAAACTATCCGAAGATAGCTTCTTTTTTGATTTTGATTATTCAGCGTCAGTAGTTTCCGCAACTACATCCATTTCCTCGCCGGCTTCAACCGCCTCGGCTTCAGCTTCAGCCTCTGCTTCCTCAAGAAGAGCGCGGATGGAAAGGCTTACCTTCTGCTTTTCGTTATCGATCTCTGTGATCTTGACATCAACTTCCTGTCC
>JAZRUP010000124.1:0-1893 GCA_045652645.1 Eubacteriales bacterium
AGAATGTCGGAGAGATTCTCAAAAGAGCCTCCGACGGATGATATGCTCGACGAGCTATCCTCTAAAAACGCGGAGCTTAAAAAGACGGAGGGCGAGCTTGCGCTTTCTTTGCCTTGCGTCGCGCCGGAAAGACCGATATATAAAAACGAAAAAGCTTTAAAATACGCATGCGTCGCGGCTCTTATTCTTACCCTCGTTGGATTTGGGATTTGCTTTGTCAGCGTTGCGGTCGGTGTCGTTTTGGCGGTCATGGGAATCGCGGGAACGTCGGTGTCGGCGTATTTTTCGAAAAAAATTAAGCTCTGCAATTCCTCTCTTGACAAAGAGTATGAAAACGCGCTGGCAACGTTCAACGCAAATGAAAAAAGGCGCGCCATGCTCAAGGCGCGCGCCGAAACGCTTTATCGGGAGCTTTTTGACTCTCTTTCAAGGTATTACCCCGGTTGCCCCGGCGGTATTGACGCGATACTTGGGCGAATTTATCCAGATGCCGAGAATTACCGAGCGTTACTTGCTTCAAGCCGCGCGAGAGAAGAGAAGTCAAATGCCAAAAAGAAGGAGCTTCGAGCGTATCTCGCCGAGGCGGACGTGATTTTCGGAAGATATAGCGCGGATATATCAGACGGATACCCCGAGGCGTTGCGAAAGATAAGCGATACCGTACGAGCGGCACAGAGCGCGAGTGAGGATATAGCGGAAAGGAAAGCCGTCGCGGCTAAATATGCCGAAGAAAAAGGGCTCGGTGAGGCAGTGCCTGAGATGCCTGATACGTCGGAGGATGAAGCGAGGATACGTGAGATAAGCAAGAGGGCAAACTTGCTTTTGACCGACAGCGGCGTAATATCGAGGAAAATTGAGGAATTTACATCGCGCGCGGAGGGGATAACAGAGCTTATCGAGCGGGCAGACGCTCTTCGCGAGGATATCACCGAATATGAGGAAAGCCGAAACGCGGCAGAGCTCGCGAAAGAATATTTGAAACGCGCATCCGATATGCTCTCGTCAAAATATCTGCGCGATATGGAGGAGAGCTTTAAAGATAATTATTCCTTCGTTACGGGTGACGAAAAAGCTCCTGATATTGACGCGGGACTCGGTATCTCATTCCGTGATGGCGGCAGCGGACGCGACCCTAAATGGTACAGCGAAGGAATACGCGGGGTAATGTCCGTTTGTCTGCGGTTGTCACTTGTTTGCGCGCTTTTTAAAAAGGAAAAGCCGTTTCTTATACTTGACGACCCGTTCTCGGAGCTTGATCCCTCCAATTTTGAAAACGCGGCAAAGCTTATAAGACGTCTTGGAGAGAACCAACAGATAGTCTATTTCACTTGCCACACGAGCAGGATCGTTTGATTTTTAAAAAATCGTAAAGTCAAGTAGTTTGTGCGAAAATTTTTAAAAAATTTTTCACGCATTAGAAAACAGTGCTTTTATCTTATCCTGGTATAGATCCTCGGACGCGCGATATCCGAACATTTTTCGGGGATAATTATTGATCCATTTTTCAAGGTGCGAGATATCTGATGCTGTTAAATTCTCAAAACTTGTGCCTTTTGGATAATGCCGGCGAATCAATTTATTTTGATTTTCATTTGATCCACGTTCATAGCTGCTATACGGATGACAGTAATATACCGACGTTCTTTTCCTCTTTCCTCTGTAAGATTGTTCGATCCCAGCGCAGTCAGAAAACTCAGGACCGTTATCAACCGTTAAAGTCGGATCGTAGCCATGTCGTTCTGTGGGCCAAGGAGTTGAGGATTTAATTTGTCTTCCTAAGACCGCTTGGCCTCCGACTTTATACGGATGACAGTAATATACCGACGTTCTTTTCCTCTTTCCTCTGTAAGATTGTTCGATCCCAGCGCAGTCAGAAAACTCAGGACCGTTATC
>JAZRUP010000125.1:0-1752 GCA_045652645.1 Eubacteriales bacterium
CGTATTCACCGGCGGCCTCAAAATCGGATACTACCGTGAGCTTTACGCCGAAAGCCGCCTCGATATTAGCGACCAAGGCAGATGCGGCAGCCTTCTCTTCGGTTGTTGCCTCATCTCTTCTTACTACGGTATAATTCGCAAGGCTCTCCGCGTCAAGCACGATTTCGGGCTCAGGATCGGATGCCGGAGGCGTGTTTGTAACGGGCGGTACGTCCTTTTTGCACGCTACAAAGCAAAGCATTAAAGCAATAATAGCAATAATGGCAATGAAAATTTTTGTGTTCTTCATAATGGTTTCTCCTTGTTTTATTGTTAAAGTATCAGTTTTTAATTACACATTTAATCAAAGCTAAACTTGGTTGCCGCAAATTTGATCATTTCAAGATAGTTGTTTGTCATGATCATTCTGTAACCGAGGTCATACATTGTCCGCCAAGTTTGACTGTTATCTATATCGTCATCAATCGTCCAAGCTGAAAGAAGTATCTTATCCTTCCACGATTTGAACGTGGATCCGGTATGTACTGAAGTTTGCTGTCTAAATGTTCCTCCGACCTGTATGGAATAGCTGTTTTCTATAGCATTGTTTTGGAGATATGTATAAGTTGAGCTCGACGCGTTGTTATCTCGCGGCATTACGTACGCGATAACTCCGCTGTATTCGTATATCTTCTTCTGTGTAGCTACCGCGCCTTCCTTATTGAGTCCTGTCGCAAGCAAGATCGAATTATAGTTATTCGCTTCCTTCATAGCATCAAAGAGATAGTATGCAGGACTTCCCGTGAGATTATCCTTATCGGAATAACGCCATTCATCTTTCTTGTCGGGAGTGATAAACATCCTGTTTTTGCAAACCTTGAGCGCTTCAACAAGTGTCGGGACCTTAAAATTAGTTACGGCGCTTGGCGTTCCGTCCTCATTTTTTCCCTTCTTTTCTCTAAGATAGAGCTGCTGTATCTGCTCGTACGTCCAATCAGATACCTTATTAGACGTGGGAAGTTGAACTCCGTTTACCACAGTTCCATTGACTTCACTCCAGTTAGTCATACGGGTAAGCGTTGCGTCGTGCATAAGGATCAGCACGCCATCCTTCGTCGGTCTGATATCAAGCTCAACGGCAAATCCGCCCATTTTGTAAAAGCTTATAATAGACGGAATGGAGTTTTCGGGATAATAATACGCCTCCGCGCGGTGCGCCCAAACGAGAAGCCTGTCGGAAACATTTAGAAACGCGTCGACCTTGCGATTGAAGTCAATCATGCGGAGATCGGGCTGCCACTCGGCTATCCAACGCATATAAAGCTTATCTATATCTTCTATCAACTCTGCGTGACTCGGCATTGTGTAAGTAAGATTGAGATCAGCGAGCTTCGCGTCGCCCCTCGCATCGATAATTGCGTTTATCAATCCATACGCGGCGTTGTTAAGTGCATAGTTATCGTATCCGCTGAGCAGGAAGCTCTTTTCCTTTACCCTTACTTTATAGCTGTAATATTCGGGACATTTCTCAACCGCGCCTCTAGCGGTCGTTCCCATAATTATCTCATACTTACCCTTGGTCGTGGCATCGGTAATAACGCTTACCGATGTGCCCGAAGCCTTAAGTATCTGCGCCGCGAGGAACTCAGCGGCGGTCTTACCGTCTTTGTCGCCTGCCGCGTAAACTATCTTATAGTCGCCGATACCCACTCCGTTGATCTTGATCTCGTATTCCTTGCTGTAAGTATAATCGGGAACGACTTTTATAGCTCC
>JAZRUP010000126.1:0-3601 GCA_045652645.1 Eubacteriales bacterium
AGGATCTCGCAGGCAAGGCGGTTGTATTCAAGATCAAGCTTCACGGAATCAACACCGTTGAGCTCCCTGCTCTTGATGACGAATTCGCAAAAGATATTTCGGAATTTGATACATTTGATGAATATAAAGCCGATGTTAAGGCTAAAATCCAGAAGAGACACGATGCAACAGCTGAAAACGAAGTTCGCGACTCTATCGTCAACACTCTTCTTGATAAGCTCGTAGCAGAGATCCCCGAGGCTATGATCGCTCGCGAGACTGAGAATGTTATCCGCGACTATGATATGCGCCTCCGTATGCAGGGCATGAGCCTTGATATGTACTTCAAGTACACAGGCCTTGACCTCGACAAGATGCGTGAGCAGGCAAAGCCCGAGGCTGAGCGTCAGGTCAAGATGCGTCTTGCTCTTGAGAAGATCGCAGAGCTTGAAGGAATCACCGTTTCCGATGAGGAGCTTGATGCTGAGATCGACCGCATCGCAACTGAGAACAAGATCACTAAAGAGCAGGTTCTCGAGGTCGTTTCGGGCGACGCCATCAAGGAAGATATTAAGGTTCAGCACGCTCTTGATCTCGTAAGAGAAAAGGCTGTTGTAACCGATAAGGCTCCCGAGGCTCCCGCCGAGGAGAAGAAGCCCGCGGCAAAGAAGAGAACAACAACAAAGAAGACAACAACAAAGAAGGCAGCAGCTCCTGCTGAAGCAACAGAAGCAACTGCTGAGGCTCCCACCGAGGAAAACAAGGCTGAATAATTCTATTTAAGTCAAACACCACACAATTAACGACAGTATGATTGTGTGGTGTTCTTAAAACAAGTAATTTTTATTTGATTGAAAGGTATAAAATAATGTTCAGAAACGATTTTATGCACGATTCTTTAGTACCTATGGTAGTTGAACAGACAGGCAGAGGCGAACGCTCTTACGACATCTTCTCCCGCCTTCTCAATGACCGAATTATCTTCCTCTCCGAGGAGGTCAATGACACGACGGCGTCTTTGGTCGTCGCACAGATGCTCTTCCTTGAGGCGCAAGACCCCGACAAGGATATTTGCTTTTATATTAACAGCCCAGGCGGCTCGGTTACCGCAGGTATGGCTATTTACGACACGATGAACTTCGTTAAGTGCGATGTTTCCACTATCTGTGTCGGTATGGCGGCAAGCATGGGCGCTTTCCTTCTTTCCGCAGGTACAAAGGGAAAGAGATTCGCGCTTCCCAACAGCGAAATTATGATCCATCAGCCACTCGGTGGCTTCCGCGGTCAGGCATCAGATATCAAGATCCACGCGGATATGATACTTCGAACAAAAGAACGCCTCAACCGCATTCTCGCGGAGAACACGGGCAAGACTTACGAGCAGGTATGCCTTGACACGGACAGAGATAACTTCCTCACAGCAGAGGAAGCTCTCAACTATGGACTCATAGATAAGATAATGACAAAACGCGCGTAAGCGTAAGGAGCAACATGGCAAACAATACGAAAAACGGCAATAATAACGTAAGATACTGCTCCTTCTGCGCGAGAAGCGAGAATCAGGTCAATTATCTTATTCCCTCCCCCACAGGTCTTTACATCTGCGATTTCTGCGTTGATGCATGCGCCGATCTGCTTGACGAAAACGCGGCTCTCAGTGAGTCTGTCAGTGACAGCCTCACGCTCGGAAACCTCCCGAAGCCTCAGCAGATAAAGGCATCTCTTGACCAATACGTTATAGGTCAGGATGACGCGAAGATAGCTCTCTCGGTCGCGGTGTATAACCACTATAAAAGAGTTCTCTCAAAGGAGGCAAAGGCAAAGCCAAAGCGCAGACGCGGTCAAGCTGCCACCGAGAAGCCCGAAAGTGCAGAGGAAGAGATAGAGCTTCAGAAGAGTAATGTAATGCTGATAGGCCCTACGGGCGTCGGTAAGACTTATCTCGCGCAAACGCTCGCTAAAACACTCAAGGTTCCCTTCGCAATCGCCGACGCGACAACGCTCACGGAGGCGGGATACGTCGGTGAGGACGTTGAAAATATCCTTCTCAAGCTCATTCAGGCGGCGGATTTTGACATCAGCTTGGCGGAGCGCGGTATTATTTATATCGACGAGATAGATAAGATAGCGAGACGAAGTGAGAACCGCTCGATAACAAGAGACGTATCTGGTGAAGGTGTTCAGCAGGCGCTTCTTAAAATTCTCGAAGGAACGGTAGCGAACGTACCTCCCCAGGGTGGACGTAAGCACCCCAATCAGGAATTTATACAGATAAACACGCAGAATATCCTCTTTATCTGCGGAGGAGCGTTTGATACGCTTGAGCAGATAGTTGAGAAGCGTAAGGGCAACCATACGGTCGGATTCTCGGGCGAGATACTCAAAAAAAGCGAACGCCGCACTACGGGGATCTTCAAGGACGTTATCCCCCACGATATAGTCAAGTTTGGACTTATTCCCGAGCTTGTGGGACGTCTCCCCGTTATCGTCGCGCTCTCCGACCTTGACAAGAACGCGCTCGTTCGCATCATAAGCGAACCGAAGAGCTCGCTCGTCAAGCAGTACAAGAAGCTTTTCGAGATGGACGGTGTCAAGCTCGAATTTGCGGACGGCGCGCTTGAGGAGGTAGCTCAGTTGGCTCTCGACAGAAATACGGGTGCGAGAGGTCTGCGCGCGATACTTGAGAATATTATGACGGGAATTATGTATGAAATTCCCTCCCGCGCCGACGTCGACACAGTGGTGATCACCCCCGAGACCGTACGCGGAGAGAAACCCGAGTATATACTCAAACGCGAGCTTCCCGCTGAGGAATAATAATCAATCAAAAACGGCACGAATTCGTGCCGTTTTATTAATATTATCTTAGAGAAAAAACTCAATATATATCGAAAAAAATGAATATTTTGCTTTGTTTTGAGGCACAATATTAAAAAATTTATATAGGAAAACGGTATGAATTTCAGTAAAGATGATTATAAAAAATTCGCCGACGCGAGGGCAAAAAGATCGCCTATAATCAAGGACTGTATATGGGCGTTTTGTGTTGGAGGGGCTATTTGCGCCGTCGCCGAGGGGATCAAAGAGCTTTATATGTATTTTGGACTTACGAAGGATGACGCCGGTACGCTCACATCCGTCACACTTATATTTTTCGCAGCGCTTTGCACGGGTATCGGCTGGTTTGACCTTCTCGCAAAGCGTGCGGGAGCGGGTACGCTCGTTCCCATCACGGGCTTTGCAAATTCGGTAGTATCCCCTGCTATTGACTCAAAATCCGAGGGATTTATTCTCGGTGTCGGAGCTAAAATATTCACCGTCGCAGGTCCCGTTCTGCTTTACGGAACGCTCGCGGGAGCGGTGTACGGCGTAATCTATTGGATATTTTCATTTGTGTAATAAAAAAATCCGCTTTCGCGGATTTTTTTATTGAAATATTAAAGTAAACAGAGCATACATAAGAGGGATCGTCAGAACGCAAAGCGTGTGCGAGATCATCGCCATGGACGCGCCCGTTTCGGTCTCCCCTCCGTAAGCCGCGGGAAATACTATCGTATTGAGTCCAAGCGGTGTCGCGAACGCGAAAAGCGTAAGCGTCATCGTCATCTTATCCGCTCTTGCG
>JAZRUP010000127.1:0-5100 GCA_045652645.1 Eubacteriales bacterium
GTTGAGGATTTAATTTGTCTTCCTAAGACCGCTTGGCCTCCGACTTGTCAAGCGTGTCCTTCTCCTTACTAAACTCCTTACCGCCGCAATGCGGGCAGGTGAAGCCTTCGGGAATGAGCTCCATAGCTTCCTTTTCGGACCAGATGTTGGAGCCGTGCTCGTCAAACAGCTTAGATATCTTTTCAATAGACTCGGGGGTTGAGACAGGCTTGCCGCAATCCTTGCAGTAGAATACGGGAATGGGCAGACCCCAACGGCGCTGACGGGAAATACACCAGTCGGAACGCTCGCGGATCATGCTTGTCATACGCTCGCCGCCCCAAGCGGGGTACCACTCAACGTTCTCAATAGCATTGATAGCCTGATCCTTGAAAGACTCAACAGAGCAGAACCACTGAGGTGTTGCGCGGAAGATGACCGGCTTCTTGCAACGGTCGTGGTGAGGATAAGAGTGAACTATCTCCTCGGACGCGAAGAGCATACCGCTCTCCTTCATATCAGCAAGGATAACGGGGTTGGACTCCTCGGTCTTCATGCCCGCGTACTTGCCCGCGTATTCGGTATGGCGGCCGTGATCGTCTACGGGGACTACAAGGTCCATACCGTATCTCATACAAGTCTGATAGTCATCGGCTCCGAATCCGGGAGCTGTATGAACGCAGCCTGTACCCGAATCCATAGTGACGTACTCAGCGTAAACAAGGCGCGAGGTCTTGTCAAGGAAAGGATGCTTTGCCAGCATATTCTCAAAGAACGCGCCGGGATAGGTCGCAAGGACCTCGTAGTTCCGGAAGCCGCCCATATTCATCGTCTTTTCCGCGAGAGCCTCTGCCATAATATAAGTCTCGCCGTTATCAGCCTTAACGAGCACATAGCTGTCGCGGGGATGCAGACAAATAGCCATATTTCCGGGGAGTGTCCAAATAGTAGTTGTCCAAATTACGAAATAAGTCTTGCTGAGGTCAAATCCGGCAAGCTTACCGAGATCGTCCTTGACGGGGAATTTTACGTAGACCGAGGTACAGCTGTCATCCTTATACTCAATATCAGCCTCAGCAACGGCGGTCGCGCAGAAAGGACACCAGGTAACGGGCTTGAGCGCCTTATAGATGTATCCCTTGTCGAACATACTGCCGAATACCTTGACCTCCTGTGCCTCAAAATGCTTATCCATCGTGCGGTAGGGGTGTTCCCAATCACCGACGATACCAAGTCTCTTGAAGCCTTCCATCTGCTTTCCTATGAAGTCCTCCGCAAACTCCTCACAAGCCTTTCTGAACTCGGGAACTGTCATATCCTTGTTAAGCTTTTTCTTGGAATTTTCAATAGCGCGCTCAATGGGGAGCCCGTGGTTATCCCATCCCGGAACGTAAGGGGTATAATAACCCATCATTGCGTGGCTGCGGACGATAAAGTCCTTCAAGACCTTATTGAGAGCGTGTCCCATATGGATAAAGCCGTTAGAGAAAGGAGGTCCGTCGTGAAGCACGAACGGGGGCTTTCCTTCCGCATTCTTAAGCATAGCGGAATAAAGCTGCTTATCCGCCCAATATTTAAGTGTTTCAGGCTCTCTCTGAGGCAGATTTGCTCTCATAGAGAACTCTGTTTTCGGCAAATTAAGTGTACTTGTATAATCCTTTGACATTGATCTATGTCTCCTTAAATTGATTTCAAAAACAAATTCACGGGAAAGGCAATATATCGCCTTTCCCGAAATATTAGATTTTATTATTCCTCTGTGGGAATATCCTCCGCAAACGCTTCTTCGGATGCTTCATCAGCGGTAAGATCAGCAACACCTACGTTTCTTGGAGCAAAAACGAATGTTCCCTTGGTGACCATATTCATAGTTCCGCCGAGAACGTGAGTTGCCCCGAGAAGGAAGTCAAGCAGACGCTTTGTAGACAGCTTGTCCATGTTCTCAATGTTTAGAAGGACTGTGCTTCCGCTTGCGAGATAGTCCGCGATCTCGGGACCGTCTTCATATCCTTTGGGCTTCATTACTTTAAGAGCAACGGGTGATGTACCGCCCGTAAAGGAAACACCGGCAGCGCCCTTGCTTTCCGCAGTCTCCACAGTCTCATCATCGTCAAAACCGTTTCCTTCCTTTGCCGTTGACTGACCGTAGTAACCGTCATCGTAGAAAGAAGCATCGTCCTCGTAACCGTAGTCATCTGTACGTTTCTTGAAAAATTTCATAATCGTCCTCCAAAATTTATATCTTTAATTTTTTTCAAACAATGATCTTCCGACGCGAACAACTGTCGCACCCTCAAGTATTGCCTCTTCAAAGCTTCCGCTCATACCCATAGATAAAACGGGGGGCTTTTTTTCTCCCATTATATTATGTACGTTTTTTCTCCAAATGTCAAGAGCCAATCGATAAGTTTCGGCAAAATATTTTCTGTATTCCTCACTGCTTGACCCTGCGGGCGCCATTGTCATAAATCCGCGAAGCCTTAAACCCTCGTATTTTCCAAGATCCTCACAAAACTCTTCCGCAAGCTCGGGAAAAATACCGCTCTTGTTCTCTTCTCTTCCGCAATTTATCTCGCACAGCACATCGGTCACAACGCCCGCCCTCAGGCTCTGCTTATTTATCTCAGCCGCAAGTCTTTCGCTGTCAAGCGACTCAATACACGCAACTTTCCCCGCGATATACTTGACCTTATTGGTTTGAAGCGTTCCGATAAAATGAACCTTGAACCTCGAATATGCCTCATCCTCGCGGTGTTCAAGAAACTGCTGAACTCTATTCTCACCGACGGTTCTGATGCCGCACTCATAAAGATGGCGTATCTCTCCCGCGTCGGCATATTTCACAGCCGCAAGCAAGGTTATATCGCTCTCGCTTCTGCCGACAGCCAAAGCGGCGCGTCTTATTCTTTCCCTGACCGATTCAATATTACGGTCAATATATGAATAATCGATCAATCTATCAGCTTCCCTTCGTAAAGTCCCTTGTCCGACAAGAAATAAACGTCGTTAAGACAGGGATATATGTTCTCAAGCTCCGCTCGCTTTATATCAAAATCGCTGTCAGCGACATATGACGCCGACAAAGCCGCCTGGGATTTCACTATAGCATATACTTCGTTTTGATATATTATCTCGACGTTTCGTCTTGTCACTTTACCGCCCTTAAGTATCCAGATCCCGTTTTCTCCGTCTATCTTGGTTATGGCTTTATTCGATATGCGGTATCCGGAATATTCTTCCAGTTCTATCTCTACACCCTGACGCCTTGACCGATCAAAGCCGTCGGGCAAAGTGGCGCAAGAAAACAAAAGCACCGAATTCGACGAGCTGCGGTCCCTCACGACATTCTCAAGGGTCATATCAAGAGTAATACCGGATGTGTACTTAAAGCACACCGAATATTTTTTTCCCGCATTATCAAGGACCCCGTCTTTATCCGC
This sequence comes from Eubacteriales bacterium, assembly GCA_045652645.1. Classification (GTDB taxonomy): domain Bacteria; phylum Bacillota; class Clostridia; order Oscillospirales; family CAG-272; genus RGIG3994. The sequence continues at coordinate 3,420 of JAZRUP010000127.1, forward strand.
GTCCGATGAGAACATAATTATCTCGCTCTCATCCGCAGGGATAGCTATATACCAGGTATAATCCTTCATATAGGTTCCGATCCCTCCCGTATCTTTTTCGGGCTTGGAATCAAACATTTTTTCAAAATCCTCGGCAGTCATATTGTCTATATCCGCGCTTGAGTATGCTTTTTCATACCCATCAACGCCATGGAAAAAGTTTCCCGTTCCCTCAGCATACACGGATTCATAAGAACCAAGCGATAAGCAAAGCTGATTTCTCTCAGCTTCAAGCGCTTCAAGCCTTGCGGCGGAAGAATCTATCTTATCCTGAACCGTTCCGTTCTTATCCGACGTATTGTGCTCACGCAGATACATATCGGCAAGGAGCGAGTCAAGGCTTGCGTTCACATCCTTGACATTTCCTGCCGAAAGATCAAACGTGATATCTCTGTACGCCTCATCTATATCTTTCTTTACATTTCCGACATTAGACAAAAGCCTTGCGCTCTCACTAAGCAGTTCATACTCCGCGTCTATCTCCGCAATTCTTTTTACGACTTTCTCGGGGGCCGTGGGATAAACTCTCGCAAGCTCCGCCTCATCCTTCGAATAGTCTGTATCACCGACTATATAGTCGCAAAACCCCGTGTTTGTTGGCTTAAGCACGGTTTCGTTGCGCATAATATAGGCGTCAAACGAAAGCGTTATCTTCTCAGACGCGGAAACCGTAACAGCAGTATTCATAGAGGGCGCTGCTCCCGATATGATATGATAAAGTATATATCCCGTAAAAGCAACCGCAATAAGTGTCCATATGAGTCCGCTTGTCAGTGCTTTTTTAGTGATTTTTCGTTTCTTTTTCACTATCCTGCACCCCCGAACTCTATAATCATTTTATTATAACATATTTTTATAAATAATTAAATAGTTTTATAATATTTTTTACAATCTCTTCAAATGTTTTTTCATCTTCTATGCCGTCAACCGGTACAGAAGTTATATAATCCTTTGCCGAGAACCACGTCAACTGACGCTTGGCATAGTGGCGTGTCGCAGTTTTAAGCCTCTCAACGGATGCGGAAAGCTCCTCATCTCCGCGAATATACGGCAAAAGCTCCTTGTATCCTATCGCCTGAGCCGCTGTCGCGTTAGCCTCAAAAACACCTTCCGACATCAGTCGGCGTGTCTCCTCGATAAGACCCGCGCCGATCATCGAATCAACGCGCGATTCTATACGGCGGTAAAGGACGGAACGGTCCTCATAGCCAAGACAAACCACACGCGCGTCATATCTTTCTCCCTTGCGAGCCGCCTTGTCATATTCAGTTTTACTTCCATAAGCGCGGCAGATCTCGAGCGCGCGGATAACGCGCTTTACGTTGTTCGGATGTATAGCCTTCGCCGCCTCGGGATCAAGCTCAGACAGCCTTGAATGAAGCGCGGTCGCGCCGTTCCTTTTGTAAAATTCGTTCATCTCGCATCTGAAATCCTCATCCGGCGCTGCGCTTGCGTCACCGCAACCGAGCAGAACGCTGTCAAGATAAAGTCCCGTACCTCCGACAAGTATCGGAAGCTTTCCTCGCGAGGTGATGTCCGCAATAGCCTTGTCAGCAGCCGAGGCGTAATCGGAGCAAGAGAACGCAGTTTTCGGGTCAACAAAGCCAAAAAGATGATGCGGTACACCGCTTTTTTCGTCTGG
>JAZRUP010000128.1:0-11984 GCA_045652645.1 Eubacteriales bacterium
CTTGCTTTCCGTTGCCAAAACAAACGGAAGGCTCTCCGGGTATAAGTTCGATACCTGTAATATCCATTATCCTTTTTTGAATGTTCTTGTTCATATATCCCCCTATCAGCATATAAAAAAAGGTGCGCAACCGAAGCCACGCACCGAAAAACGCCAACCCCAATTGCTGCTACACAAAACCAGATAAACGGGATAAAGGTATCCGACATACTACCTGTTGGAATTTGCGTTTTTACCAAATTCAAAAATAGTATGTCTAAAAAGGGTATAAATATCCCCTATATAAATAGAGAAAACATTAGCCCCGGAAGTTTATTTGGTTTTGTGTAGCATATTTATTATATCACAAAATTCACAAAACATCAAGCAATTTGGGAAAATAATACAGGTAACCTCTAAAAATTCATTGTGGAAGAAAAAAGCCTCCCCTGTGTAAGGGGAGGTGGCAGCCGAAGGCTGACGGAGGGGTTGTAAAAGTAAGCCTTGGCAAAAGACAATCCCTAGGTCGCTTCGCGACAGCGTAAAGAATGCGCTTGCGCTTTGTTGACCCTTATGCACAAGGTAGCCTTTTGTTTTGCGCAAATCAAGAATCAATTTCTGCAAACAGAGCTTGTCAGTAAGCTGAAGAGGCTGACTCAAATTATGAGTCAGCCTCTTGAAATTCAGATAATGATTAATCGGTTACGTAAGGAAGAAGAGCGACCTGTCTTGCGCGCTTGATAGCTACGTTGACCTCTCTCTGATGCTTTGCGCATGCGCCCGAAATTCTTCTGGGGAGGATCTTTCCTCTCTCGGAAATGAACTTGCGAAGACGTGCTACGTCCTTATAATCAATGCAATCTATCTTCTCCGCGCAGAAAATACATACTTTTTTTCTCTTGCGGTTAGGACGGAAGTTGCGTGCGTTATCATTTGTTCTATCCATGATCTTTACTCCTTATATTATAATTTAGAATGGAAGGTCGTCGTCCGTTTTGATCTCCTCAAAATTCGGAGCGGCTCCAACCGGTGTGGAATACGCCGGCGCCGCGTTGTACGCGTCGGGCGTGTAGGGCTGGGTGTTCTGCATAGGGCTTTCCGCGCGGCTGTCAACAAAGTGGATCTCGTCCGCTATGATGTCCGTTGCGTAACGCTTTGCTCCCTGCTGGTCTGTCCAAGTTCTGTTCTGGATCGTTCCGATAACAAAAATGGACGAGCCCTTTCTGTAATAACGCGCTACATGCTCGGCAAGCGCACGCCAAGCTGTTACGTTGAAAAAGTCTGTTGAAGGCTGCTGATTGTCGTTTGAACGAAATCTGCGGTTTACGGCAATGCTGAAAGTTGCTACCTGCGTGCCGTTCTGAGTTTGCTTCAGCTCAGGGTCTGCTGTAAGTCTGCCTCCAAGCATTACCTTGTTAAGGTTGAAGTTTGCCACAATAATACTCCCTTTCGCTTGACTCCCGAAGATCGCTTATTCTGCGGATTCTTCGACAGCGGGTGCTTCGTCAGCAACAGGAGCTTCCTCAACAACAGGAGCTTCCTCGGCTGCTGCTTCGTCAGCAACGGGGGCTTCCTCGACTACGGGTGCCTCATGCTTTACTGCCTCGTATTCAAGCTTGAGAACGAGAGAACGCATGATGGACTCGTCGATGTTGAAATGTCTTGTGAGTTCGTTCGGGAACTCGGAATCGGTCTTGAACGTAGCAACTACGTAATATCCCTCGGGCTTGTCATCAATAGCGTAAGCCATGCGGCGTTTGCCCCACTCGCTTACCTCAACAAGCTCTGCGTTCGAGGAAATCAAGCCGATGAACTTGTCTACCGTAGCCTTAACAGCGGCCTCTCCGCCGGCAAGGTCAACAATAAACATTGTTTCGTAAGAATTGATTACCTTTTCCATATTTTACCTCCCTATGGACATTAGCCCGACAGCATGAGTGTATTTTTGAATTTACCGTCGGGAAGGAGACGGGCATTTTTGCCCGCACCGAGTTAAGATTATATCATATTCAAACCCGCTTGTCAAGAGTTTTTTTAATTTTTTCCAAAAACCGTTGATTTTTAAAACTTATGTGTTATAATGTTATCGTAAATATAGTTTTAAGGGGGAAAATTTATGGCAAAAAAACCGACCAAAAAGCAGATAAGAGCCGCTAAAAAAGCATTTTCGGGAATACCTTTTCTCATTTTGCTTCTTATCCTTTTCATCGCGGCTTGTGTCGTGCTTGTTCTTGAGCTTGTCGGAGTTATCGATCTTTTCGGGGAGAAAGAGAGAGAAGCCTACGAGGTCACGGGCGGCACTGTTGAGATACATATGATAGATATAGGGCAGGGTGACAGTATTCTGATAATGGCGCCCGAGGGCAATATACTTTTCGACGCGGGCGAGAACAAAAACGAGTCCGAGGATAAGCTGAAAAGCTATCTTGACGGGCTCGGTATCAAAGAGATCGAATATTTTATCCTCTCGCATCACGATGCCGACCACATAGGCGGCGCGGATATGGTTATCGATACGTACAGCGTGTAAACCGTTATTATGGAGGATTGGGATCCCGACTACGGCGATAAAACGGGTGTTTATAACTCTGTTATCGAATCCGTCAGCAAAAGCGAGGGAACGGAGATAGTAGATTACGATGCGGGAGATAAGCTGGAGCTTGGCGAGCTTCATCTTGAATTTCTCGGTCCTGTCAAAGAGTTTAACGACAAAAATGAGGACAGCATCGTCGTTCGCGTTGATTTCGGCAAAAATTCCATTCTTATGACGGGAGATGCCGAGGAGGGCGCGGAGGCGGAGCTCCTTAAAACGTACAGCGCGGCAGAGCTTGATTGCGACGTGCTCAAGGTGGGGCATCACGGCTCAAGCTCCTCAACGACGGAGAGGTTTCTTGATGCTGTATCACCGGAATACGCTCTTATCTCTTGCGGAGTTGGCAATAAATACGGACATCCTCACAAGGAGACCGTTGAAAAGCTCGAAAAAGGCAACGTAAAGACTCACAGAACAGACAAAACGGGGAACATAGTTCTCGTTTTTGACGGCAAGGACATAACCGTAAAAGATGAATAAAACCGTGGGGCGGACTCAAGTTAAGATCTGAGTCCGCCCCTTATTATTTTATTTATGCGCCTGCTGATTGAGGTATTTATCGAGCTTGTCCTTAGCGACGGGTACGGTATGATTCGCGCCGAGCTGCTGGAGTCCGTCAAGGCAGGCGGAGAGCGCGAAGCAGATAAGAGTGTCCTCCTCCTTGATGCGCTTTATCTCCTCGTCCTGCTTCTCTTGCTTAAGATACCACTTATGAGCCTTGAAGATAAGCCCGAAAACGACCCCGAGAGCGGTCAAAAGGCTCGCGCCCGTTATTATGTATGAGATCATTTTCCGTCCTCCGTCAGCTCCGCGAGATACGATCCGGGATAATGAGCCTTGACGGGAGAATATTTACCCTTCTCGCCGATCTTAACGACCTCGCCGACGTGCCTGAACCCGAGCAGGACGGGCGGAACGTGTGTCACGAGGTCGGGAATATTCCTTACAACAGAAAATCGTCGCAAGCGGTTTTTGACGGCTTTCGGAAGGGCTCCCCAAACGACACGGGGCGCGCCGAAGCCGAAGCCGCAGACGTTCAGCGTGTCCCCGTAGAGATATTCCATATCCTCAGTCGCGAGGAGAGAGATCGCGCCGCCGTGGGAATATCCGACACAAACGATATTTTTTATTTTAGGATGGGTCGCGAGCTTGCATCTGATATTTTTTTCCACCTCGTCGCGCATAGCACTCCACACCTTGAGAAATCCTCTGTGACAGAACCAGACATCGTCCATTCTTTTATAGGGCTTCGCGGGAAAGAGAAAATTGTGCAACCAATCGAAGAATCCGTCGCTCCACTCAAAGAGCAGATATATCGTGTCAGAATCGACCTCTATTGCGTAATTGCCGCTGAGTGCTGTGCTTTTGTATGACGCATTTATACATTTTTCAAATAAATCTTTCATTTGTTACCTCCGAAGGGGTACAAATTGTACCCCGTTGATAGTGCGTTGGTTAATACAGATTGTACTCAATACTTGTATTTATTACATCTGAGCCGATTACTTCGGTTTGTTCATGGTTTTGAACGTAGTATGAATCTGGAGAAATAATATATTCATTTTCATCACAAGTATATCCGTCAGTATTATATTCGCTGTTTACCCACTCTAACCAAGTCATACCTTCTTCAACTTCGTATATCTTGGTGGGTGTGTCATCAAGGCCGTTAATGGTGAAAGTAACTACTGATCCTAAAGCTGTTGGTCTTGACTCTGTAAGCATATATGAGTGATTTGCTATGATGGTATCACTTGATTTAACATATATTGGATGTCCATCTTCATCTTCTTCAGAATATATATACTTTGATGTATAATCTTCCATTATATACTCACCATCATCAGTAGGGTTATAATTATCATCAGCAAGAACATATTCTGTGTAGTTGATGCTCTCGACCCACTCAGCCCAAGTCATACCTTCCTCGGCGGTATATGATTCGTTCCCTGCGTCATTACCTTCGATTTTAAATGTTGTTGTGCTTGGCGTTTCGTTTGAATATGCGAAATTTCTGACGCCATCATCTTCAAGCGTCGCTCCGAGACGGACGATATTGCAAGTACGGGAGTTTTTATTTACGCAAAAGAAATCCATCGCGAATTCCGTGTCAGTCCCGACCGTCTTTGCGGGAGCAAAGCCTGTGGGATTTGTGGATTGATGCAAGCTGCAATTAGCGGAACAAACGACCTTTAGACCGTCAAGCTCGAAAATATGATCTTTGTGAGAGTGCCCCGCGACCCAACAGACTATATCGCCAACCCTTGCGGAATAATTTACGGAGATCGAGTACGCTTCGCCGTCAACAGTTCCGCTGTAATTGTATGACGTTCCGTTTCTGTAGGCGTTGACAATACCCAGAGCAACGTCGCTGTCGGCGCAACAGTTTTCGCCCGTCCAACCTATAGCGGTTAGATCACTTGCTCTGTATGGAGCCATGTGCGAGCAAATTACAATAGAGTAGCCGCTCTCCACGTTCAAGGCGTCGGTAAGCCACGAAAGCTGAACCGCGCCGTATTGAGCTTTATTTAGCTTGTTGCCCGTTGTTGCTATGCCGTTTGTATCGATAACTGTCTCAAAAGCTTGTGAGTCAAGCACGATATATCTGACCTTTTGTACGGGATTATCCTTGTAGAAATATCTGCCCGTAGCACCTCGGACGATACCGTTTTTGCCCTCGTTATCTCGGTATATGTAATTATATATTTCGGCGTCGTTAAGCCCGCCGTCATAAAGGTCGTTTATTCCATATACGGAATCGTGATTTCCGAACGCTTGAAGCATTTTTCCCTCAATACTCTTAAATACTTCTTTATGATGCTTTATATCAGCGATCAGCTCGTCTTTCGGAACGTTTGCCGCGCCGTCTACAAGGTCGCCGCCGTGGAAGAATACGGGAATATCGCAGCTGTCGAGCACACGACGCATAAGACTTGCGAAAGTGCCGTCAAGATAATATTTTCTGTGCGTATCGGTTATAAAGCCGAAAGTGAACGAGTCGATACCGCCCTCGTTTTGATAAGCCTCAAGTTTGCTGACCGCCGTATTTACAGCGCTTTCCCAATAAGACGGGATAATGTCGTCGGTGCCGCTATCCTCTGCCGTGCCTCCATCTCCTATCTTATTTTCAAGGGCTTCGATCATCATATTTTGAATGAAAGGCAGTCCGTCAACAAGTCTGCCCCCGTTCTGCGCTATAATCACTATATTGCTTGAGTCCTTGAGAATGGGGTCGCTTCTGTGACCGTATTTTATGGAATTGTCGTCAGTGCAGTAGGAAATAACGTATTCGTCGGGAATACAAAGGCAACCCGTAACGCCTTTCGTGCTTGTAACAAGGGAAAGTCCGCAAGCGGACGCGATCTCCTCTATGGTCTTATCCGTTGCTATGTCCTGAGCGACGGAGCCTCTGATGCAAAGGCTGAAGAATTTAGCAAAGAATTTCTTGCTTACGGTGTCGCTTTCAAAATATACGTCACCCGAAAAATGCAAAAAAGATGAGTTTAGTACAGCGAGGTCAAGATTCGCGCCCGTGTTGACACGGTTCGCGGCGTCGAGCGCGGCTCTCATCATATCAAGCACCTGAGCCATCTCGCTCGGAGTGGGCTCAACTGCAGGCTTGCTTCCCGGATCGTTGGTATCAAGAACGTCGATGTATCCCGTGACGCTTATAAGCGAGCGAGAGCCCTTCGTGCCGCTGACGGTAAACTGCGCGGTACCCGGACACGCCATGACTTCGGCAGGAATATAAACGGGAGAATCAACGTAAAGCACCGCGACGGGCGCGCCGCCTACGGGATAAAAAGTAACAGTTTTGTTCAGCCCGTCCCATTCGGAGCTGAACTCAAAGGAGATAGTCTCAACGCCATAGCTGTTTTTTGTTCCCGCGATAAATCGGCGCGGCGTCAGAGAAAAATAATTTGCTTTTATGAGCATATCTGGATCCTTTCTTTGCGCGGCGCTCCATCCCTTATGAAGCATATCATATAAAAAGGATATGCGAGTGACGGATTTTTGACAGCAAATTTTCCGCAAACGATATTTTAAAATTGACGTTAAACTTTGTTATGCAAAAAATGACTTTAAAAATTCCGATTTTGGAAAAAATAATTCAAAAAACCCCTTGACAAAGAGAAAAAAAGGGTGTATAATCTTGTCATAAGATAAAAAATGACAAAATTACGATGTCAAGGGGGATATAAAAATGGCAACAAAGAAAACAACGGCAGCGGTGGCAGACGACGGTCTCAGCGCAAAGCAAAAGGCGCTTGAAACCGCGCTCAAGCAGCTTGAAAAGGATTTTGGGCAGGGAACTGTAATGAAGCTCGGCGAGAACACGCATATGAACGTTCAGTCGGTAAGTACGGGATCCGTAGCACTTGACAGAGCGCTCGGTATCGGCGGAGTTCCGCGCGGAAGGATCACGGAAATATTCGGTCCGGAATCGTCAGGTAAAACCACGGTGGCGCTTCACATAATCGCGGAGGTTCAGAAAACAGGCGGGCAGGCTGCGTTTATCGATGCGGAGCACGCGCTCGATCCCGTTTACGCAAAGGCGCTCGGAGTAAATATTGACGAGCTGCTCGTTTCTCAGCCCGATTGCGGAGAGGACGCGCTTGAGATCTGCGAGGCTCTCGCGAGATCGGGAGCTGTTGACGTTATCGTTATTGACTCTGTCGCGGCGCTTGTTCCGAAACAGGAGATAGAGGGAGATATGGGTCAGTCCTCCGTTGGCGTACAGGCAAGGCTTATGTCGCAGGCTATGAGAAAGCTGTCGGCGGTCATCTCAAAGAGCAACTCGATAGTTATATTCATAAATCAGCTTCGCGAAAAGGTCGGCGTAATGTACGGAAATCCCGAGGTAACGACGGGAGGCCGCGCGCTTAAATTCTACTCGTCTGTCAGAATTGACGTAAGAAAGGCGGATCAGCTCAAAAACGGAAACGATATTTACGGAAACCGTGTAAGATGTAAGATAGTCAAGAATAAGGTCGCGCCGCCCTTCAAAACGGCGGAATTTGATATACTTTACGGCAAGGGTATCTCTCGCGAGAGCGAGCTTGTCGATATGGCGTCAGAGCTTGAGATCATCAAGAAGAGCGGATCGTGGTTCTCATACAACGGAGAAAAGCTCGGACAGGGCAAGGACAATATAAGAAAGCTGCTTGAAACGAACAGAGAGCTTTTCGAGGAGATCCTCGCGAAGGTACGCTCTATGAGCGACAGGCTTGTTGATACGGCCGACGAATTTGAGCTTGACGATGAGGACGAGGACGAATTCGACATCAGAACCCTTAAAACCGAGGACGAGGAGTTCGCCGAATGACGATCCTCCTCAAAAGGGTGGTAAAGACCGAAAACGAACCGTTCCTTTCGCTGTATTTTGAAATTTCCGACGGAGAGAGAACGACAAAAAAGGTTCTCGTTTTGGACGCGAGCAGGTATTTTGAGCTTAAGCTGAAAAAGGGAGAAATAACGAGAGAGGTTTATGAGGCTCTCCAAAACGAGGCAAAGGACTGCGCGGCGTACAGACGCGGTATCGGACTGCTCGCGTACGGAGCGAATTCAAGTCGGGCTCTTGAGCGAAAATTACGGCAGAGAGGCTTTGACGGGGAATCGGCGAGGTCGGCGGTCGAAAGGCTCGGCGAGGAAGGCTTTATTGACGAAAGCTCGGACGCGGTAAGATTTGCGGAGAGCTGCGTAAAAAAGCTTTTGGGAGAGCGCTGTATCATCGCGCGTCTGCGAGAAAAGGGCTACGGCAGGGAAGCGATGAGCGCGGCTGAGGAATGGCTCTCGGAGATCGATTTTACCGAAAACTGTAAAAAGCTCATAGAGAAAAAGTTTGGTGTCTTTCCAAAAGGCAAAAAAGAAGCCGAGAAGGCTATCTCGGCACTTGTCAGATACGGTTATTCTCTGACGCAAATAAAAAACGCGTTAAAAGATCTTTCTGAAGAATAAATAAAAGGTCTGTCGAAGGCGTACCTGATATAAGATAAACTCCGATAACGAAGATTAAAAAAGCACTTATGATAAAGAATAAAATCGTTTGTCATAAGTGCTTTTGCGTTGCTTTTGGTATTGCTTTTGGCACATTCTCCTAGTAGCAATGAATTGACGCGTTGCGTCATAAATTGAAGCCTATGGCTTCATGATTTGAAAACTTCGTTTTCATCAATTGAATTGCCCCGTTTTTAATGCCGTAGGCAATTCATTAAAGAAAGCTCTCGACAAAAAATTGCCGAGAGCTTTCTTTATTTATTATATTACGCAAAATAGCTCTTCGTGCAAAGACCCACGAGGAACGTGATAAGACCCGCGCAAACGGGCGAGCTGACCCACGCGATACCGATGTTTTTGAAAACTCCGAAATTGACGTTTTTAGCGCCCTTCGTGAGTCCCGCGCCGACAACGGCGCCAACGACTGCCTGAGACGTGGATACAGGAATATGCATAATATTTCCGATAAGCACTATCGTGAGAGACATCGCTATAATGACTATGAAGCCCTCTATCTGCGTGAGTGGGGCGATACTTGAGCCGACGGTCATCATAACCTTTTTTGAGTATGTAAGAACACCGATAGCAATAGCGATTCCACCTATCGTTGCCGCAACTCTGGCGGCGGTCAGAAAATCGCCCGTGAAAGTGTCAACGGAGAAAAGGTTGGTGACAACGCCGTCACGCGTTCCGTCATAGTAAAACGCCATAACGCTCGCCGAGCTGTTCATACCGATACTGAAGGAGGCGAACCCGCCCGCGATAAGATAACCGAGCTTGACTATCTTGTCGTAAGCCGAAAGACCCGAGACCTTCGGAATTATTAATTTGTTAGCGAGCCATATAAGCACGAACGAAATTATACCGGCGCCGAGAGGGGATATGAGCCACGTGGACGCGAATTTTCCGAGCTGAGCGAGATTTGGTGTTCTGATAGCGGGGTTGCCGTAGTCAGCGAAGCAAAGACCCCAACCGATAACAGCGCCGATAACCGCCTGATTAGCGGAAACGGGCATTTTGAGCGCGGACATAATGAAAACAGTCAGAGCCGCTGCAACAAATACGATAGCTCCTTTGAGCGCCGCCTTAAGAACGATGGTCTTTTGATCCATTCCGACAACGTCATCGGCGGAGAAGGAAACTTCGTTGCTCATTCCGAGCTTATCCATCTCGGAAATGTTTCCGGGACCCAGCCAGACGGCTCCGATAAGCACGAGGATAGCTATTATGATAATAGCCGTTCTGTATTTTACAACTCCCGTGGAAACGGCGGTGCCGAATGCGTTTGCCGCGTCATTCGTACCGAGCGACCAGCCCATAAAAAGGCCTGCGCCGAGTAAAAGATAGACCCACCACATGACAGTTATGACTCTCTTTCTACGAGCATTATCTGGATCTTGTCGGCGATATCCTCTATTACGTCGGAAATGTTACAGATGTGAGCTACAAAGTCACGGTAATATATTTTTTCGTAAAGGGGAAGATCGAGATCGAAAATTCTTTCATAGAGCATCTGCTCAATGCTGTCGATCTTGCTTTCCTCGGCTCTTATGTCGTCAAGAATTTTTCTGTCTTTAAATATCTTCTTGTAGTTGTTGAGAAGGAGGTCAACTGATTTATAGAGAATATCAAGCTGAACCTTTGAGATCTTAACTATCTCAAGAATGTCGCTGTGAACACATTCCGGAAGATGTGCCTTTTCGATAGTTATACGTCTTGCGATGGATTGAGAAATATTAGCGACAGAGTCCGTGCTCTGAACGATCGCTATAAGATTGGAACGCGTTGTGGGAAGGAAGAAATCGCTGAGAAGGTCAACGACGTGACGAAGCTCCTCGTCGGCGGCGTGCTCACAGTTGTCGATAGCGACCTTCATTGATTTGAGCTGATCGAGGGACGCGCCTGAAAAAAGTGCCTTGAGATATTCCTCAAATTTATTGAGGCATTCTACGACGTCGGCCTGATGGTCGGTAAAGCATTTTGAAAGCTTGGGGTTTTTGTTGTTGTAGATTAACATATGCTCCTCCAAAAAATTATTTCATAATTATTATATTTCCGACGGGAAGCGGAAATATGTGAATATAATTATTTTATTTTTATATTATACAATTTTTGCGAATATTTGTCAATGAAAAAATTAAAGATTTAAAATTGTTTTAGCTTTTATTTGATAAATACAACATTGTTAACAGAAAGTTATAAAAATCAGTGTAGAGATTTATTAAAATTACTGTATAATCACAATAATATTACAATAATGTGGTACTGTGGATTTTTGAAAAAAACAGTTGCAAATGTAAAACAGCAAACTTTGTATGATGATTGTTACTGATACAACCTTGATGTTGAGTTTCGCGTTGCTAAAATAATAAAGAAAAATCTGTTGAAAACACGCCGCCCGAAAGAGCAGAACTCGTGTTCGGCACCGCGGCGATCAAGTTTGGTTTTAATTAAAATTTTATTTAAGTTGGAGAGAAAAGCATGAAAAAAATATTAATAGCGACATTTTTATTGATTATATTGATCCTTGCGTGCGGGTTCACTGTCTCGTGCGATTTTGGTGATGACACGGGAAAATCAACCGAAGAAACAACGACTCAAGCGCCCGATCCCGATCCCGATCCCGATCCCGATCCCGATCCTGAACCTGAACCTGAACCTAAGCCGGAACCCGAACCTGCAAAAGTAACTATAAATGCGGACTATCTTGAAGGATATAAGATAGTTATGGTTCACGATACAGACAAGGCGCTTGTAGACGGTCTTATCGCGGGCATAAAGGAAAAGACAGGCGTTGATCTCACGGCGGCGGTTGATTCGTCGTCCAACGAAGTTAACGAAAAAGAGATACTGATAGGCATAACCAACAGAGACGAATCCGATGCTGTTTGCGAAGGCATCAAGTCATTGGAATACAGAATAGCTATTGACGGAACGAAGATCGCTATCGGATACGGAAGCGACGCTATGCTTGAAGCTGCAATAGACTATATACTCGGCTCGTTTGTTGACGGAGCTATAAAAGTCGTTCCCGATTATACTTACAGCAAGGAATACGAGATCAAGATCAACGGAGTGGGTATCGGCGACTATAAGATAGTTTACGCGGCAGGCGATAAAGACGGTAAGACCGCCGCTGAATTTCTTGCGTCACAGATATATAAGGCTTCGGGTACATCAGTAAGCGTTATTACCGATGCCGCGGCTAAGGGTCAGTACGAGATAATTATTGGAACGACCGCAAGAGGCGAGGCCGAGGAATGTCCCGAATATTACAGCTATAAAGTAAGGGTAAAGGATAAGAGCTTCCTGCTCAGCGGATACGATAACTATGCGCTTAACAACGCCGCGTATGGATTGATAAACGCAATTATCGATGCGAGGGGCGACGCGAAGCTCGCTGATCTCAATCTTA
>JAZRUP010000129.1:0-7100 GCA_045652645.1 Eubacteriales bacterium
TGTCAGCCTCAGCGCGAGGGGATCGCGCATTAAAGCAGTCGTGGCAAAGTTGCCGAAAGCCGCGCCGCCAAAATTGTCCGCCGCCCAACCTTTTAGCAAAAGCGGGCATTTTGCTTAAAGTTTCCCTTGCCGCGCTGGGCACCTCTCTTTCACTCTTTTTTCTTGATTTAATTAAAATGATTGACATTATTCGGTGTTTGTGATATAATATTTTGATATAAATATAATTATTACATTCTTTAGTAAAGGAGGCGGTTTCTACGGTTATAATAAACTCGGTTGAGAAAAAATCTTACGCGGAATCAGTTGGTATTATTGGCGGCGACGTACTTATATCTATAAACGGTCACGAGATCTCCGACGTTCTTGATTACAGATTTTATTTATCATCATCCAGGATCACGCTCTCCCTTCATCGCGACGGAAAAGAATTTGAGGTTTCAATCAAAAAATCGACCTATGACGATATAGGTCTTGTGTTTGATACTCCTCTTATGGATAAAAAGCGACATTGCGCAAACGCTTGTATTTTCTGTTTCATTGATCAGAATCCTAAAGGAATGCGCGACACAATATATTTTAAGGACGATGATTCACGGCTTTCCTTTATTCACGGAAATTATATTACACTTACTAATCTTTTTGAAAAAGACGTTGCGCGTATTATAAAAATGCGTTTTTCACCTGTCAGAGTTTCAGTACACACTACGGATCCTGAGCTCCGCTGTAAAATGATGAAAAATAGGCGTTCAGGTGAGGTTCTTGGATATCTGCGCAGATTTGCTGATTCCGGTCTTGAGCTTAATTGCCAGATCGTTCTTTGTAAAGGAGTTAATGACGGCGAGGCTCTTGACAGAACAATGCGTGATCTTGAGTCTTATATTCCTCAGCTTACGAGCGTTTCAGTTGTTCCTGCCGGACTTACAAAGCACCGAGACGGACTTTATCCACTCTCCCCTTTTACCTCGGAAGAATCTGCAGAAGTTATCAAACAAGTCAATGCTTTTGGTGATAAATGTGTAAAAAAACACGGTTCGAGAATATTCTTTTGTTCTGATGAATTCTATATCAATGCGGGCTTGTCAATCCCAAGCAGTCAATATTATGAGGAGTACTCACAAATAGAAAACGGCGTTGGAATGCTTCGCTCGTTTGAAGATGAATTCACCGACGAGCTTGATTACATCGAAAAAAAAGCGCTTCCCCTCCCTCGCACTGTATCTGTTGCTACCGGAACGGCATCATACGGTATGATAAAAAGACTTTGCGAAAAAATAAATATTGACGGACTTACTGTAAATGTTTATAAAATAGTAAATAATTTTTACGGTGAAAGCGTAACGGTTTCGGGCCTTTTAACAGGGGAAGATATTGCCAATCAGTTAAAGGATAAGCCTATCGGAGACGAGCTTTTAGTTCCTTCAAACGCGCTTCGAGCGGACGGGCTTATATTCCTTGACGATATGACGTTGGATGAGTTATCAGAAAATCTTGGGAAAATCAAAATCTGCCCTTGCAGTGAAGACGGAGCGGATTTCTTGCTTAAGATAACAGGTTCTCTTTAATAAAGTACAGAAAGGATTATTAAAAATAAATGTCAAAACCTATCGTTGCAATAGTGGGACGCCCCAATGTGGGAAAAAGTACCCTTTTTAATAAGATTATCGGCGAACGCCGTGCTATCGTTGAGGATACCCCGGGTGTTACACGAGACAGAATATACGGTGAATCCGAATGGAACGGACGTAAATTCGTTCTTATAGATACCGGAGGTATTGAGCCTAAGACAGATGATATAATATTAGCAAAAATGCGAGTTCAGGCAGAGATCGCTATTGATACGGCAGATGTTATCGTATTTATGACCGATGTAAAGGCGGGACTTGTCGCTGACGACCGTGATATTGCCGTGTTTCTTAAAAAATCGGGCAAGCCCGTTATTATTTGCGTAAATAAATGTGACGGAGTCGGCAAAGCGCCTATGGGATTCTATGAGTTTTATGAGCTTGGACTTGATACAGATCCTATAGCGGTTTCGTCCATTCACGGAAGCGGAACAGGAGATCTTCTTGACGAGATCGTTGCAAACTTCCCTGCCGAATCCGGCGCGGATGAAGATGACGACACCATAAAAATTGCGGTTATCGGAAAGCCAAACGCGGGAAAATCCTCAATAATCAACAGGATTCTCGGCGAAGACAGGCTTATCGTTTCAGACATCGCGGGAACTACTCGCGATGCGATAGATACGCGCGTTGAAAATGAGTTTGGCAAATACACATTTATTGATACCGCGGGTATCAGACGTCAGGCAAAGATAAACGATGCTATCGAAAAATATTCGGTTCTCAGGGCTCATACGGCGGTTGAACGTGCAGATGTTTGTCTCCTCATGATCGACGCGGGAACGGGCATTACCGAGCAGGATGAAAAAATAGCCGGCATTGCGCACAACGCGGGAAAACCTACTATAATCGTAGTAAATAAATGGGATACCGTTGAAAAGGACAATCATACTGTAAAAGAATTTACAGATAAGATCAGGATCGCGCTCTCTTATATGACATACGCGCCTATAATTTTTGTATCCGCAAAGACGGGTCAGCGTGTTATCAAGCTATTTGAGCAGATCAATTACGTTTACGGTCAGTCAGTTATGAGAATCACGACGGGTATGCTTAACGATGTTCTTTCAGAAGCCACAACAAGAACACAGCCTCCGTCAGACAAGGGTAAACGCCTTAAGATATACTATATGACACAGATCGACGTTGCTCCACCTACTTTCGTTATTTTCTGTAACAACGCGGAGCTGTTCCATTTTTCGTATCAGCGTTATATAGAAAACTGCCTTAGGGATACATTTGGCTTTAACGGAACTCCCATAAAGCTTATAATACGAATGAAAGGCGAAGACTAAGCTATATGTTTATAGATATTGTTAAAATATACGCAAAAGCAGGTGACGGTGGACACGGTGCTGTATCATTCAGACGTGAGAAATACGTAAATCACGGCGGTCCTGACGGAGGCGACGGCGGACACGGCGGAAATATCGTGTTTGAGGTTGACGAGGGATGCAACACCCTGCTCGCCTTCAGATACAAACGCAAATTTATTGCCGAAAACGGCACTAATGGCGCAGGCGCTAAATTTCACGGAAAAACAGGTAAAGATCTTATAATAAAAGTTCCTCTTGGAACGCTTATCAAAGATGCTGAAACGGGAAAAATAATAAAAGATATGTCAGATGACAAGCCTTTTATTTGTTGCCGAGGAGGACGAGGCGGTTGGGGCAACCGTCATTTCGCTACACCTACACGTCAGGTACCAATGTTCGCAAAGCAAGGGTCTGCAGGTGAAGCAAAAGATCTTCAGCTTGAGCTTAAAATGCTTGCGGACGTTGGGCTTATAGGTTTTCCAAACGTAGGAAAATCCTCAATACTTTCTCGTATATCCGCTGCAAAACCTAAAATTGCGGATTACCATTTTACAACCCTTTCTCCCAATCTTGGCGTTGTAAAAACAGGAGATGAAAGCGGATTTGTTGCCGCTGATATTCCCGGGCTTATTGAAGGCGCAGCTGAAGGTGCTGGACTTGGTCACGCATTTTTGAGACACGTTGAGCGTTGCAGACTGCTTTTGCATGTTGTTGATGTTGCCGGAAGTGAGGGACGCGATCCTATCGAAGATATAAAAAAGATAAATGAAGAGTTAAAAAAGCACAGCGAGGAGCTCGCTTCAAGACCTCAGATAATTGTTGCAAACAAAACTGATCTGCTTTATGAAGATCATGATTTTTCAGACTTTGAAAGCTTTGTTGACAAAAACGAATGGGAGCTTATTTACGTTTCTGCGGCAACCGGAGAAGGTCTTGACAGATTGGTGCATCTTGTATCAGAACGCCTTTCCCTGCTTCCCCCTTTGACCGTTTACGAAAGTGAGATAACACCAGAGGACGAATACGCAAAGAGTGACAGCGGACGTGTAACCATCATTCGACGCGAAAACGATACCTTCTACGTTGAAGGCGAATGGCTGGTCAACCTGATGGGTCAGGTCAATATTGAAGATTATGAATCGCTCTCCTTCTTCCAGCGCGTTATACAGAAAGCAGGTGTTATAGATATGCTTGAGAAAAAGGGTTGCACCGACGGATGCACGGTAAATATTTACGACTTTGAATTTGAATTTATAAAATAAAACAAAACAGTTATTGAAAGGAAATAATGATGAACGTTTGGCACGATCTCTCACCTCAACGAATAACCCCTATTAAATTTTCAGCACTTATAGAAATTCCCAAGGGAAGCAACTGTAAATATGAAATGGATAAAGACACGGGGCTTTTGAAACTTGACCGTATTCTTTACACAGCAACTCACTATCCTCAAAATTACGGTTTTATTCCCCGTACGTTCGCCGATGATGGAGACCCTCTTGATGTTCTTGTAATTTGTTCGGTTCCGATTCAGCCGATGACTCTTGTTGATGTTTATCCTATCGGAAATATGAGAATGCTTGACGGAGGGAAGCTTGATGATAAAATAATCGCAGTTCCCTTTTCCGATCCGAACTACAATTATATCAATGATATAAGTGAGCTTCCAAGTCATATTTTTGATGAAATTATGCACTTCTTTAAGGTTTACAAAGAGCTTGAAAGAAAAGAAACAGACGTAAGATCTCTTATGGGACGGCAAGCAGCTATTGATATCATAAAAGACGCAATAACTTGTTATAAGGACACTTTCTGCTGAATCTTTCCAATTATTGAGATTTTTATAATCAAGTAATATTTAAAATGTTCTCCGCATAGACTTTATTGAAAAAATAAAGTTTATTCAAGGAGAACATTTTTTATGGAAAAGTCTATTGGCGGTGTTTCTAATATTGATGAGATCATATTTGCGCCCAAGGAATCTAAAATACAAATTCCCGTATGCAATAAAACTATAGTTTCCGATATATCCGAAGATTTTACACTTCCGGATTATCTGCCTGAAATGAGAAGACTTCTTCGTATAACACCCCGTGTTCAAATTCCCGCGAGATACATAAGCTCTTCCCTTGCGGAATTCTCGGGAAATATAAATTGGTCAGTACTTTACGTTACAAATGATGGAGAATTGGCTTGTGCAGAGTTGTTTTCTCCGTTTGAGATTTCAGCAGATTATGATTCCGATACGGAAGCTGATCTTGATGGCAATTTTGAAGCCTTTGACACTATAACACCCGAAAATGTTGTGGGGCGTGTTACCGCTCCGAGAAAGCTCAATATACGAGCACGGATCTCCCATTCAGTAATTTCCTACGGAGAACGGATCACGAAGGCCGATATATACGGTAATGCTCCCGAAAGCAGTGTCAAGCGTCTTCTGCGTTCAATTCCGTCATGTATGTTAAAAAGCGGAGTTGATGATACGATAGAGCTTGAAGAAGTTATTACAATCTCCGAAGGAACACGTACTGTAGGGTGCGACGGAAGTGTTCTTATAAACGATCTTACGCCTACTTCTGACGGAATAAACTGCCGCGGAACCGTTAATTTAAAGCTTATGACATCAAAAAACGGAACTCCGTCAATTATGGAAAGAAAAATTCCGTTTGAGGCAAATGTTCCGAGAGAGCTTGAAGGTGACGGTTGGAAATGCAGAGGATACGGAAAAATATCCGACATATCGATTGATCAAAACGAAAATGATGTAGTGTGCCGTATGCATATAAGCGTTGCCGCAGATGCTCAAAAGGATATTTCTGCAGAGTATACAGCTGATGTCTTTTCAACAGAATTCCAAAGTGAAACTCTTTCTGAAGACATCGCCGTTCCATCGTCTATTCTTATCGGAAGCTTTAATTTTTCCCACGACGGTTCAGCCGAAATAGACGGTATTCCTGATAACGCTCAAATAATTGATACAAACGTTACCGCCTATTCCGAATCTGTGGTTGTTGAAAATGAAAGGTATGTTTTACTCGGCAAATGTAAATATAACACGCTTTATATGTATGACGGAGAATATTCCGCGCGCGAAACAGAGTTCCCTTTCCGTTGTGAGCTTTCACCCGCCGACCTTAATCCATCTGATTTTACATCCAATATTTCCGTAAACTCCTGCCGTGTCCGCAAAGAAGGAGAAAATATGGCATTTAGCGCAGATATGACGGCAGCCGTTAGAATATCGGGAGAAAGACCTATTTCAGCGGTATCGGAAGCAAGCTTTTTTGATGCGGAATCCCCCTCAAGAAAAGCGGCTTTCACTGTAGCTTATCCCACAGCGGATGATACAGTTTGGGATGTCGCAAAACGCTATTCTGTTGACCCCATAACTCTTGCTTCAAGAAACGGTATAAAAACAACAGCTTTTGATAGCAAGGATTCTCTAAAAGATATCAAATATCTTGTTATTTAAAATCGCGCTATTCGTTCTCTGTAAAAAACACAGTCGAAAATAAACTCGACTGTGTTTTTTATTGTAATTGCCCCTTTTAGTGGCTGTGCAAGCCACCGGTTTTACCGTTGGTCTTGATTTTCACCGAGTGCTCTCGCGCGTTCGATATATTCCTTGAAACGCTCCTCGTTTCTGACCGAGTTGAACCATTCCCAGCCTCGGGGCTGTGTTAATATTTGATAAAATCTGTTTGCGTAGGAATCATCTATTCTGTAATCATAAGTTATCGGCTCTTTTCTTCCGTCGGGAAGCAGAAGCGTGCTCTTTCCTCTTATAAGCTTAATACCTCCGAACACTTCTTCGTTTCCGGTATCAAGAAGATCGCCCTTCGCAAATTTGTATGATCTTTCGTAGTATTCGCTTGCGCATTCAAGAGCCTTATAGCCTTTTTCCTTTTCTTTGTTTCCGAAATACGCCGCAGATTGTACGAGTGACGTCCACGCATACATTGCACACCACGCATCGGGAACGGTACCGTCGCCGAAAGACTCCATCATATTCATATTGAATCTGCATATCTCAATTGATCTTTTTGCGTTTCTCGCGTGATGAGTAGGTCTTGCGAGATAATGGATCATAAGCTTAAGGTTATTCGCGGAGTGAAGCAGGTGACCTTCTTTGGGATTCTTGATATCCCACGCATTCTCT
>JAZRUP010000130.1:0-2178 GCA_045652645.1 Eubacteriales bacterium
GATGAGGCAACAACCGAAGAGAAGGCTGCCGCATCTGCCTTGGTCGCTAATATCGAGGCGGCTTTCGGCGTAAAGCTCACGGTAGTATCCGATTTTGAGGCCGCCGGTGAATACGAGATACTCGTAGGAGAAACCAACAGAGCGGAATCCGCGGCAGGTTACGAAGGTCTTAAATACAAGGATTACAGAATAACCGTAAAGGGTTCTAAAATAGTTATAGCGAGCGGCTGTCAGGAGAGCCTTGACCAAGCGGTCGAATATTTCTCTTCTTTGCTCAATGGCGATAAGCTTGAGGTTAAGCCTTATGAATATAACGCTACATACCCGCTTGACGGTCTGACGATCAGCGGAGTCAAAGCTTCCGATTATAATATTGTATACTCCGGCGAAACACAGCTTGCTTCGGCAAACCTGATCCAAAAGGCAATAGGTGAGAGAACGGGCGAAAGACTTCCCGTTGTTAATCAAAGAACAGATAAGACAGAATATGAGATAGTTGTCGGAGATACCTCAAGAAAGGCATATGATAAGATTTCGTATTATACTTACGAAATATTCAATGACGGAAAATGTATCTACATCAACGCTTATGATAAATACGCTCTTTACGCTGCGGCGGAAACGTTTTTCGATACCGTTAGAGATATGGGTCCGTCGGCTACGATAGATGAGTTCGATTACACTTATAAGGTCCCCACCCACAAGGAGCTGATAGAAGATATCGACAAGCTCTATATGCGTTGGGCGTCTGAATGGACACCCGACCCCCGTTTGCTTGACTTTGATCTTAAGATCGAAGCGTTTCTGAACGTTTCTGACAGGCTTCTTGTCAGCGCGCACCGCGCAGAGGCGACTTATTATCCCGAGAACTCCCTTCCGGCTATTATAAGCTTTTACAAAATGGGCGGATTTTCCGTTGAACTTGATATCAGACCGACAAAGGACGGAGTACTCGTACTCATGCACGACGAAACGCTTACCCGAACTACCAACTGGAGTGAAGTCAACGGAAAAGTGGTAAACGGAATTCAACTTCCCACGTCTAACAGGCTATCCGATTGGACGTACGAGCAGGTACAGCAGCTTTACCTTAGGGAAGAACACGGTGGCGCCAAAGCGATCGTTACTCCGTTTAAGGTCCCGTCGCTTGTTGACGCGCTCAAGGTTTGCAAAAACAGAATATTTATCACTCCCGACAAGCAGGACATTTGGCGTTATTCCAACAAGGATAATCTCACGACAAATCCTAAGCACTATCTCTTTGAGGCTATGAAGGAAGCGGATAACTTTAATTCTATTTTGCTTTCAACAGGACTCGATAAATCAGGCGCGGTGGCTGTTCAGAAGCAGATATACGAATACAGCGGAGTTGTCGCGTACGTAATGCCGAGAGACGGTAACGCGTCAAAATCAACTTATACATATCTCGAAAACAACGCTATCGAAAACAGCTTTGGCATACAGGTCGGAGGAACGTTTAAAGGTACGACCTCGACACATACCGGATCCACTTTCCAAGAGTGGAAGGATAAGATCACTATTTGGGGTTGGACGATAGAGGACGATATAGATAACAGTCAAACTTGGCGGACAATGTATGACCTCGGTTACAGAATGATAATGACAAATGAATATCTTGAAATGCTCAAATTCTCGGCAAGCAAATATAGCTTTGATTAAAATTACTTGATTCAAAAGGATTCAAGTAATAATATTTGAGGAGGAAAACAGAACGTTTAAAGGCGCTGCTTTTCTGCTAAAAAAGATTTTTATTTAGAATATATTTATCAGGAAGGAAATAAACAATTATGGAAAAAAATATACCGGTAGTGGTTATCAAGGAGCTTGCTGAAACTGATAAGATACTCACGGCTCTTAAAGGTGTAGGGATCAACTGCGCGGAGATCACCTTCCGTACCGCTTGCGCAGCAGAGGCTATTGAATACGCGGTCAAGAACTATCCCGATATGGAGATAGGCGCGGGCACCGTTATCAACGCAGAGCAGTGCGAAAAGGCACTTGCCGCGGGTGCGAAATTCATCGTTTCCCCCGGACTTTCCGTCGGAGCGGCGGAGGTTTGCAAAAAGGCGGGCGTACCCTATTATCCCGGTTGCGTAACGCCTACCGAAATTATGCAGAAGTCGGATCGTAGCCATGTCGTTCTGTGAGCCAAGGAGT
>JAZRUP010000131.1:0-2393 GCA_045652645.1 Eubacteriales bacterium
AGCACGAACTCGGGGTCAGCGGGCGGCGTATTTGTAACGGGCGGTACGTCCTTGTTGCATGAAACAAAGCAAAGCATCAAAGCGATAACTGCCACGATTGCAATAAAAAGCTTAGTGATTTTCATACTTTTTGTTCCTTTCAAAAGGGAATATTTTCTCATTATCACAATGATTTTTTAAATTATATAGTAATTTTGATAAATCCATATGCTGATTTTTATAATTTTTTGTTAATGATATCACATTTGAGACATTAAAGCTAAAAAAAATAAAAAAATACGAAAAACCTATTGCAAAAAATATAAAAGTGTGGTATAATCCTATCAATTACGGTTAGACAGCCACTGTATGTGAGCAAGGGGACCGTTAACGGAGGTGAAAGAGATGAAAGAGGGAATCCATCCCACATACGAGAAGTGCAAGGTTATCTGCGCTTGCGGTGAGGTCGTTGAGACCAGATCCACAAAGGGAGGCGACATCAAAGTTGAAATTTGTTCTAAGTGCCATCCTTTCTATACCGGCAAGCAGAAGCTCGTCGATACAGGCGGTCGCGTAGATAAGTTCAAGAAGCGTCTTGCGGCAAACAAATAATTTTCGTATGCGGGCAGAAACTGAACGTTTTCTGCCCGCGTTAACTATTTTTATGGGGTGTTTATGGAAAATAATACTATAAAAGATAAAACCGAATACAGTAAGACCGCCATCGTCGGTGTTATTACGGGCGGCAAGAATGAGGAAGAGGTACACATCTCGCTTGACGAGCTGACACGGCTTGTAGATACGGCGGGTGGTGAGGTCGTTTTCCGAATGACCCAGAACCTCCATTCGCGTAATCCCGCGACGTATATCGGAGAAGGCAAGCTCGGTGAGCTTTATTGGCTTTGCAGAGATCACGAAATCGAGCTTGTTGTGTTCGATGACGAGCTGACACCTTCGCAGATACGCAATATAGAAAACGTGCTTGGTGACGTCAGGGTCATTGACCGAACGATATTGATACTCGATATTTTCGCGCTTCACGCAAGTACGGGTGAAGGTAAGCTTCAGGTCGAGCTTGCCCAGCTCAAATACACAGCCCCCCGTCTTACGGGAAAGG
Source organism: Eubacteriales bacterium (assembly GCA_045652645.1). Taxonomy (GTDB): domain Bacteria; phylum Bacillota; class Clostridia; order Oscillospirales; family CAG-272; genus RGIG3994. The sequence goes on from JAZRUP010000131.1 coordinate 1,097, forward strand.
GTAAGGATATGTCAAGGCTCGGCGGAGGTATCGGAACGAGAGGCCCCGGTGAATCGAAGCTTGAGAGCGACAGACGTCATATTCAAAGGCGCGTTCGCGCGCTCGAGGAGGAGCTTGACTCGCTTGAGCGCACACGTATGACTATGCGTGCGTCAAGAGATAAAAGTGGAATACCTAAGGTCTCTATCGTCGGATACACGAATGCGGGAAAATCTACGCTTCTCAACCGTCTGACCGGCGCGGGAATACTTGCCGAGGACAAGCTTTTCGCAACGCTTGACCCGACAACGCGCAAATTCACGCTACCCGGCGGCTCACAGATACTGCTTACGGACACGGTAGGGTTTATAAGAAATCTGCCTCACCAGCTTGTAAAGGCATTCCGTTCAACTCTTGACGAGGCTAAATTTGCCGACGTGCTTATGATAATCTGCGACGCGTCAGACCCCGAGCATCTTTCACAGCTTGAGGTCACGGAAAACACGCTCGCGGAGCTTGGCGCGGGTGATAAGCCGACGCTCGTCGTGTTCAATAAATGCGATCTCGGCGCGGCGCAGGTAGCAGGCTACGGCGCGGCGCGTCCCGAGAATATCTGCTATATTTCCGCGAAAACGGGGCAGGGACTTGAGAATTTTGTCGCTAAACTTGAGGCTATCATTCTCGACGGCAAAACACAGGAGACCTTTATTTTCCCCAACGCGGAGGCGGGCGCGCTCAATATTCTTTATAAAAACGCAGCGACTGTCGATTCCGTTGATTACGGAAACGAAAATATCGTAGCGGTCGCGACGGTCGACGCGAAAACTCGCGGAATGCTCGCGAAATATCTTAAAAATAAGATCGAAAAGAAAGAGGACGATGACGAATGAGCGCGGTTTATACGACGGTTGCCTCGGAGGCAACCGCGGAATTTGAAGAAAAACGCTCGGTGTTTTTAGGTCACGCCTGCCACGCGACTACGGAAGAGGAGGCTATGGCTTTCGTAAAGTCGAAGCAGAAGGAGTTTAACGACGCGACGCACAACGTATGGGCGTATTATATGAAAAACGGGATTCTTGCGCGTTATTCGGACGATGGTGAGCCTACGGGAACGGCTGGACTTCCCGCTCTTGAGGCGATACGAAAGAGCGGAGTTGACGATGTTTGCGTGGTCGTGACGAGATATTTCGGAGGAATACTGCTCGGCGCCGGCGGACTTGTCCGCGCGTACTCAAAGGCGGCAGCGCTTGCGGTCGAGGCGGCGGGCATTGTAACGTACGAGAATTTCACGGAGTTTACCGTTGATACAAATTATTCC
>JAZRUP010000132.1:0-2967 GCA_045652645.1 Eubacteriales bacterium
GCCCGAAGGGCAACATCACTGCGCGTAGCGCAACATCATTGCGAAGCAACATCACTTGCGCCTACGGCGCAAACATCACTCGACCGAAGGTCGAATTTCGCTCGTGCGAAGCACGGATGTGACATCATTTTATCCTTCTGACATCACTCGTCAGCGGTTTTTCCGCCTTAAACGCGTCTATTACCCGTTCGACGTCCTTCGCCGTTTCGGTCGTGAAGATAAAATGCGTTGCCGTTACGTTAAAGCGCCCGAGATCCAACTGCCTGTCCGACATCGACGTCGGCAAACTGTTGTAAACGACGTTTCTGTGCTCACCCTCGCGGAACACGGGGAAAACGACACCGCGTCTGTCGCGAAGCTCCCCTCGGCAAAGCTGATCCGCCGAGTATCCCTGACATCCGCCAAGCTCCCGTATAACGCATTTTTCAAGTGTCATAAGCGGCACTCTGCCGTAAACTATTACAGCGCCGTTGCCCTTTATATCCCTTATCTGAGGAAGGGTAAGCTCTGGCGAGAGTATGTGGTCGGCAAAGCCGAGCTTCTCGTACGTTGCCGCGCTCTCCGAATTGGTTATATTGAGTCTGAAATCACCGTGAATTTTGAATCCAAGCTCACGGGCAAGTGAAATATGACCCGTATTACCGACGAGAATATCGGTCGCACCCAGCTCTTTCGCTTTTTTGAGGAGCGTTTTTGTTCTCTCCCGTTCTTTATCGAACACAACGGGCGGCATTATAACTCCCTTTACCGAGCCGTCGTAACGCTCAAGCGGAAGGTATATAATATCGAAATATTTCCTTGCGGAGTCCGTTATCTGTTCCGGTGTCAAAAACCTCGCGGTCTTTATTCTTTCACGTTTGCCCGACGGGAATTCTTTTTCATAAGATTTTATTTTTACCTCACGCGCTTCTTCCTTTGAAAATTCCTCGACCGCCTCACGGCGCAGGGCGTTGAGCCTAGACACGGGCAGAATAAGCCCCTCGTCTGAATTTATCTCATACTTTTCGGGGAAATACGGTGTCGCGCCGAATTTCAGCAGATTTTTGGCGTAATCCTCTTTTTTCATAGGAGTATTTATCGCCTCGCTCGGGATATCTCCCGTCACCGTGACGGTCTTGTTTGCTCCCGCGAGTGTGAGCGTTACGGGCTCGTCCCGTTTAATATTTGCCGTAAGCTCGATATTTATTTTTCTCTTGAGTCCGTCAAACGGCGGCAGCTCGCGCGTTTTCTGTTTGTCGCTCTCGGAACGCACTCCGAGCATAGAACGGTTTATTTTTTCCTTGAAATATCCGTCGGTAAAGCCGCCTCTTGAGAATATCTCCGCGAGATATTTTATCTCGTCGGCAGTCGCTCCGCGCCTTTCGTCAAGAAGTCTGCGCCAGACTCGTGTTACCGCCAAAACGTACTCGGGCGGCTTCATTCGCCCCTCGATCTTGAGCGACGAGACCTTCGCGTCTATAAGCTCCGGCACGTACGCCGCGAGACACAGGTCTTTAAGCGATAGAGGATACGCGTCACGTCCCTTGACGGAGAACGGCAATCGGCAGGGCTGAGCGCACTCGCCGCGGTTTCCGCTGCGTCCCCCCACAAGCGAGGAAAAAAGGCACTGTCCCGAATGGCTGACGCAAAGGGCGCCGTGAACGAACACCTCAAGCTCCATATCGGTCGAGGACGTAAACGACTTTATATCGGATAGACTTGCCTCGCGAGCCATCACCATACGGGAAAAGCCGAGCTTTTTGAGCTCGGCGGCGTTTTCTTTTGAGTGCCCCGATGCCTGCGTGCTTGCGTGAAGCTCAGCTTCGGGAAAAACACGGCGCAAAGCCGACGCAAGCCCCATATCGGCAACGATAAACGCGTCAACTCCGAAAAGCACCGCGTCCGCGGCGGCGTCTATGCAGGCGTCAAGCTCGCGGTCGGTGACGAGAGTATTGAGGGTCATATAGCACTTGACCCCATATGCGTGAGCGATATTTATATGTTCTTTTATCGAGTCCTTCGTGAAATTCTCGGCGCCGATACGCGCGTTAAAAGCGGAGCCGCCGAAATAAACGGCGTCGGCGCCGCCCTCAATAGCCGCGAGAAGCGATCTCGGTGATCCCGCCGGCGCGAGAAGCTCCGGCAGTTTAGCCATTTTTCTTAAGCTCTTCAAGCTCCTCTTCAAGCTCGGAGATCTTTATTTCATATTCCGCGTTGAGCGATTCAAGACGCTTGACCTTTCTCTGAGCCTTAAGCTTGTCCGCGCAATAATCGAGCACGCAAAGAAGCGCCGCCTCGGTCTTTGAGCAGCGGTTGCTCTTATGATAGATCTCTCGGATATGACGGTCGATAACGCCGACAAGCGCCTCGACCGCTTCGGGGGATTCGTCCGACACGACGCTCATCGGGATGTCGGCTATGGTGATCTTATACCTTTGTTTCATAATCGTCCTCCGTATTTTTAAAATTATATTGCAAAAAACAAAAATATGTAGTATAATCTATATTACATTATAATACAAAATCTTCATTTTGGAAAGACCTTTTTGATTAAAAGTTTTCGACAAAGGAAAAAAATTAACAAAAAATTGCCCGAAGGGCAATTTTAATACAGAATTGAGGAAGATTTTTTAAAATATAAGATATTCTTCGCCTCTATAAATAAGAGAAGCGGTTAAAAAATTAAGGCTCTCCCTCGGGGAGAGCTCCCGCGATAGCGGGTGAGAGGGTAATAAATAAACCCTCTCCGTCACGCTTCGCATGCCACCTCTCCCAAAGGGAGAGGCTAATATAAGCGTTCATTCGCTGACGGAAATGACGAGTTATTAGTTTAGAACTATGAGTTAAGAGTTATAAAACTCTATAATGTCGCGCAGTCGGAATCTGCGAAGCTTGATTTCGACCCGCGACTGCGGGAGCGAGTAGTCGGGGCGCCGCAACCTTATTTCACCTTTAGTAAAGCCTCCGTCCCCGACGCGGGTTTATACC
>JAZRUP010000133.1:0-2152 GCA_045652645.1 Eubacteriales bacterium
TAAGTTCCCCATTCTCTTCGACTTGCGTGTAAATTCGGTGGAGTTTGATTCGGCTCTCCTCAATGTAGTTATTAAGCTCGGTTGATTTGCGGCTTTTGCCCCTTGCACACTCCTTTGCCTGATTCCACGACACAGGCTCAATACTTTTGCGGATGTTTGTCTCTACTCTTGCGCCATTGACTGTGATACGCATACATACTGAAGCCTCTCCGTTCTTCAGCAACTTGCTTTTCTTGATAAAGGAAAGCACATTGAATGAATCTCGTCTCATTTTCTCCTACTTTTAAGTTAAACATTAGTTCGACAAAAGTAGGAATCCAAATCCGTTTTGGCGCTATGCAAAATGTTGTGAATCAGCGAGAAATGCTCTTTCAAGGTGGAGATGTTTGGAACACCCGTTTGCTCCACCTCTTGCTCCACCAAAGGCGGTCGTAAACCGCACTTTTTTGCGTTTTTGGAGAAAATAAAAAAAACCCGATTTTCGTTGAAAATCAGGATTTTACGTTATTTTGCTTTTCTTTGCTGTGGTGCCACCAGGAATCGAACCGGGGACACAAGGATTTTCAGTCCTTTGCTCTCCCAACTGAGCTATGACACCTCCACTTTAAGACACTGCAAAGATATACACTTTTTTGTTATCTACAAAAATTTATTCAAAAAAAAATTAAAAAAAATTATATACTTTATCTATACAAGCTCATAAATAATTTGTACCTTTGCACCGTTTTAAAATGGCGTTTGATTGACGTTTTACCCGTAAATTATTATAACTCAAACTATTGTTGCGGATATGAAAATCTCGTTGGCTCAGCTCAATTATTCGATTGGCGATTTTGAAGCTAATAGCAAAAAAATTATCAATGCTATCGAACGTGCCAAAAATGAGAATGCAAAACTTATTGTGTTTACCGAGATGGCTCTCTGTGGTGCTCCCGCTTATGACCTCTTGGGCGATATGGCTTTCCTCGAAAAATGCGACGAAACTCTTAATATCATCGCTAAACATTGCGACAACATCACTGCTTTAATCGGGACTCCATACAAATACAAAAGCGAAACTATCAGCACTATAGCCGTCGTTAGAAATAGCAGAGTCGAAAAATTTATCGGTAAAAAGAAAGTAAACAACAGACACGAAGTTGCTTATATTGCACCGTCTGAAGGTTGCGAATTCATTGACGTGGACGGTCGCAAAATTGCCGTAGTTCTCGGAGAAGATGTGCTCGTGGAAAATGAATACGGCGTGAAGGCCGAAGTGATTATCAATTGCTACAAATCTATATATAGTCGAGGAATAGTTGAACGTCGTCACCAATACTTCAGCGGGAAGGCGTTCGAACTCGGCAAAACTCTAATCCTGACAAATATCGTGGGCGGTAATACCGACGTTATTTATGACGGAAATTCTACCGTATATAATAGCAGAGGTGAACTCATTCTGATGATGAAACCTTTTGAAGAGGATTTCGTCACATTCAATCCGTTCGAACAAAATCAGCCAATCGAATTTCCAGCTCAGGACAAGACTCACAACGTATATAGCGCAATAAAACTCGGTTTGTCGGATTACTTCCGCAAAAACGGATTCAAAAAGGCGTGCATCGGATTGTCCGGCGGTATTGACTCGGCAGTGGTCTGCGCTCTGTGTGCAGAGACTCTCGGTGCCGAAAACGTTCACGCGCTGCTTATGCCGTCGCAATACTCGACAGACCACTCGATTAACGACGCCGTAGAACTCGCAAATAATCTCGGAATCAAATACGATATTGTTCATATCAACGACATATTCGATACTACCCGCAAAACAATGGCTCCGGTATTCGGAGATAGAGCTGAAGATGTAACCGAAGAGAATATGCAGTCTCGAATCAGAGGTCTGCTGCTGATGTCTTATAGTAATAAGTTCGGCTCGGTTGTCATCAACTGTAGCAACAAAAGCGAAGCTGCCGTAGGCTATGGTACAATGTATGGCGACACAATCGGTGCGCTGAGTCTGCTGGGTGATATCTCCAAGATGGAAGTCTATGATCTGGCTCGCCATATCAACCGTAATGAAGAGATTATTCCTCGCTCGATAATCGACAAGGAACCTTCGGCTGAATTGCGCCCCGACCAAAAGGATAGCGATTCGCTACCTGTAAAGTCGGATCGT
>JAZRUP010000134.1:0-4153 GCA_045652645.1 Eubacteriales bacterium
GAAAAAATTACTCTGATGGAGGAATATACATAATGAAAAAGTTTATCAAATTAACAGCGTTGCTGCTCTGTATAGCAATGCTCACATCAACATTCGCGGGATGCGGATTGTTCGGCGGCGACGATGACGAACCCGAGGATGGATTTAATCCACCGTATCTTGAGAATTACTATGTCAACAAGCACGATCCCGTCTGCGTAGCTGGTGGAATTGAGGTCTACAAATACGAAAGTGACAAAGATGCTTTATGGATGGGCGGTCACGCTTATCACAGTGGCTTTGTTTTCCGCGCAAATCAGACAGGTGATGAGAAAGCTCAGGTAGATCTGCCGCTTGACGGTGCTTATGAGAATATCAGCTTTGTTATTGGTGGTCAGTGCGGAAAAATCGAAATGAAGGTCGATGAAAACGGAAACGAGGTTCCCATGTACAGCAGCTCGTATTCCTGTTCTCCTCCTACATTGGTCGGTCAGGCAAAAGAAGTAAAGGTTGGACTTCAGTTTTGGGCAGACGATAAAATGGTTGATGAGGTTCTGTTCTCCAACTATCACACTCCCGTCAGATATACATATAACGTTGCCGGTGCACAAAAGTTCACCTTTAAGATCGTGGCAGGTGGCAGAGAACTTTCACCTAACGGCGTTCCGGTTCTGGAGCTTACAGTTTGGGAGGGTGAAGCTCACGAAACAGGACACGTTCCTTCTCCTGCCGGTAGTCAGCCCGTACAGTTAATCAAAGATTTGAAGCCTTACCTCATTCCCTCAACCTCGGGAGCTGTGTATTATCCCAACGCTACTCCTTCCTCGGAAGGCAGAGCGCATATCAATATGTGCGGCATTAAATACGAGAACGTTATGGCAACCTACGTTTCAATGGGAATGACCGAAAACGACAACGAGGAAATCTACTTCAATCTTGAGGGCAAATATAATTATCTGACATTCACCGCAGGAGTGGCTGACAGAACGACTACTTACAGTGAAGGTACGGCTTGGCTGACCGTATACGCCGACGGCAAAATGATTTATGAGGAAGTCTACTCGTCGCACGAGCTGCAGAAGAAGGTCACCCTCAACATAAGCGGTTGTCATCAGCTCGTATTCGCATGGAAGAGTGACGAAGGAAACATGGAATACGGACTTTCAACGGGCAATTTCTTCGGCATAGGTGACGCTTACGTTGCGACTACCGAAGCGGCGCTGAATACGATTCAATATTCCTCCCGTGACCTGCCGGACAGACCCGTTAAGATGATGTCCGAGCTTGGCGCGTTCAGCATTTTCAGTAATATGCAGGACGATGCGGTGTTCGACGGCTCAACGCAGTTCCATACCTTTTCTATGGGTGGAGTAAAGTACAACGAGGGTATTATGCTGCACGCAACGAACACTATGCTTATGACAAAGCCCGCGAATGCTTCCTTTAATCTTGACGGCAAGTATAACACAATATCCTTTATTGCGGGACATATTTCCAACAGTAACGTTTACGAAAACGATCAGATCGAGATATACGCGGACGGAAATCTTATCAAGACCATTGACGTAAAATGTACGCTGCTTCCGCAAGAGTATATTATTGACGTGACGGGCTGTCGACACCTTGAGTTTGTTTCGGGCAAGCAGACCAACACCTTGATGGAGCGTCCCGTAATCGGCATTGCAAATCTTGTTGCGTATCCTGACGGATATGTCGAGACCGATTTCTTCCCCGAGAGAAAGCCCGCAGATTTTGGAAATACTTGTGATCTCATCGACACCTTCGGTTTCTATGACGTTTACAACTCACACGTCAGCACATTGGTTGGAGCGGTCAGCGTGGTAGATGGCTATTATGACGGAACAACCAATAAAAACACCTTTACCGTTGGCGGAAAGACCTACAACAAGGGAATTCTTCTTCAAACCAACATTCACCTTGAGCTTGATATGGCAGGCGTTGGCGCTGCGGCTATCCTTGGTGGAGGAGGCGTGTGGGGACCGGGATTGCTGATCCTTGCCCTTGCCGGCTCAGGCGAGGCGCACGAATCCGCATTTGCTATGGCGAATATCAAAGACAGCGGATATACCTCGGTCACCTTTACGGTCGGTATGCAGCACGACAGAACGGGTGAGGCGTTCATTGATGACGAGACTACGCTGATGATCGGCGCAGATGACGAGTGCGTACAGAAAATCACAGTATCCAAAGATATGGTGCCCACCACATACACAGTAGAGCTTGGAGAGGATTGCGACAGACTGATTTTCTGGCTTAACTGTGCCCCCGAAAACAACGGCTCGCACAGCTACGCGATCTACGATATTACGCTGAATAAATAAAGAGGTAAAAACTATGGATAAACATTTGTTAGTCATGAAATGGGACTACAAATACGACAAGGAAAGCACTTGGTTTGACGAGGACAGCGGTGAAAACCAATATGATTTGATCGAAGGTGCGTCATACAAGCTGCCCCACATAAGCGATAAAAGCCTTGAGATCCGTTCGCTTGCAGAGGGCGATCTCATCAAGGCAGAGATCTATGTGGATCACGAAACGTATACTGTCTGCAATAATGGTGAGAGTGTCATTGCATACGCGTACGACGATTATATGGCCGCGGGCGACTCTGTTTCCCAAACTCTCCGTATGGAGCTTACGATCAAGTAAAAGGCAAAGGAGCTGAGAGATATGCCGTTTACAAAAGAAAGAGCCGAAAGACTCAAAGAGCTTTTTGAACTGATCGAGAAAAACGGTGACTATAATGCCTATGAGCTGACGTATCTTGCCGTTCCGTATCTGAGAGAAACCGAAGAGATCGTAGAAGCACAGCTTGCATTGGAAAGCCCTTACGACAGGGTAACGCTGCTCGACAGCGCAACGATTATGCGCTACCTTGCCGAAGCCTACGACCGCCTCGGCAGATTTGCGGTATCGGTACGGTATTACAACAGCGCCATTGAGCTTGCCGCTATGCTCTATACGATGTATGGCGAGGAAATCAAGGACAACAGCGGAATGGTTTATAATGCGCTTAAGGCGCGGAATTATTACGTTGACGACGATTGCGAGGATATCCGTGAGCAGGCTCTCGTCTTTATACCGAAGGATATTGTGGACGACGTTTTTGATACCGTGATGAATCGGCGCAGAAATCTAAAGCACGATCCCGTGGAAATGACCCAGGAATACCTCGCCGTCATCGACGAGGTTGACGAGAAGATTGAAAAGAACCGCGAGTATCGCGGCTTCGGCTCCTGCCATCATGTATGGAGTCTCAAGACCGATTACCTCGCCGAAAAAGGCATTGAGTGGAAATCTCCCGTTGTTCTCAATCCGAGAGTCAGATTTGATTGATCGAGAGGATTTTTTATGAAAATCGAAAAAGAAATAAAGATCACATACCACGTTATTTACATCGCCCGAATTCTTTTCGTTCTGCCTTTGGATATATTCGTCTCGAGTTATGCACAGTAATCTTATAGCGTCAATGTGGGTCATACTGATGTAGCGAAAAGCATTTGATGAATTTCCATCCATGCTGGCAGCAAAATATGTTAAAACTGCAAGTTCAATGAAGTATTTATAGGATAATCCATTGAAGTTTTCTGAAAATATTTTTGGCATGTCTATCTTATCATTTTTAAATGACCAAAAATAATCATAACGATACAATCGATTTAGCGCATATTTTTGAGGCTTAAATTGTACCATGCCACAAGCCATGAAGAAATCATTTGCGAACTTCGGGGTATCCATCTCTTCTTTAAGCTTGGGCGGCAAAAAATTTCTAATGGACGTGATTATTTTGCAAAACGATTTGCTGTTGTGCGTCTTAAATGATTTTGTAGGATTATTGCCAGTTGAAAGAATAGATAGTTCAGTAAAGGCCTCAATTTCCCAAGGTAAAACAGTGTTACTTGTCGCATCTGGAAAAAGTTCCAAATGATCAAAATGCATCAATTTTTGCGCACATGTCTGGGCAACTAACATTTTTTCAAAAAATGTGTATTTAGTGAGTTTTTTTAAGATTTTTTTCATTTTATTCCTTTTACACATACTTTCCTTCCTTGTGAAATTTGTTGTCATTAATAAAACTCCTTTGAAGCATATTGCTAAAAAGGAGTTTGTCTAATAGAATCTGAGGACCTTTAATAAAATTAGATTTGCT
>JAZRUP010000135.1:0-3672 GCA_045652645.1 Eubacteriales bacterium
AGAATCGAGACCACCGTTAATTACAACTTGGATATGTTTACACCGATGAGCAACCACCCGTTCCAAGTCCGCGACGATAGCGATATGCAGCATCTTATGGAGAGCATTAAGGAATACGGAGTTATCGTGCCAATCCTTGTACGCCCCAATCCCATTGAAGGCGGAGCAAAATATGAGATCGTATCGGGACATCGCAGATATGAAGCCTGCAAGCGTCTTGGTATAGAGGACATTCCCGTAATCGTTCGCAACTTGGATGACGATGAGGCGATCCTTGCAATGGTAGATTCCAACCTTCACAGAGAGCAGTTGCTACCGTCGGAAAAAGCCTTCGCGTACAAAATGAAGTTTGATGCACTCAAACGGCAGGGAGCACGGAGTGATTTAACTTCGGAGCAAGTTGCGCCGAAGTTGTCCACCGAAATTATCGCGGAACAAGAGAACACAAGCAAAGACACAATCAAACGATATATTCGTTTGACAAAACTTATTAAGCCTTTGCTTGATTTGGTGGACGAAGGAAAGATCGCTTTAACCCCCGCTGAGAAATTATCTTATCTCAAGGAGGAAGAACAACGCGCTCTTGTAGAATTGATTCATGATTACGAGGCAACACCTTCGCTTTCTCAAGCGGTAAAGTTGAAAGAAATGAGCGCGATGCAGTTGCTTGATGCGGATATGATGTTCGAGGTTATGAGCCGTCCCAAGCCAAATCAGAAAGAAACGTTGAAACTTGATTTGGAATCTCTTCGAACATTCTTTCCCGATTCTACACCAAAGGATATAGAGAGCGCAATTCTGCGAATTTTAACCGAATGGCAAAAACGTGAGCAGAACAAGTTGCAGAGCCGTAATAACTGGGATAGAGACGTGAGGTAATGCGATTGAGTATATTTAAGAAATTATATTACGCGGGTTTGTGGTTGCTTAGTAACAAGCTCGTCATGGCTGGCGGTGATGCTTTAATTGTTGATCTTCCTACAAAGGTTCCCGATTATGAATATGAGGTTCTTGCTCGAAGTTTCTTGCCGTATATTCTTGAATATTTCAGCAAAGAAGAAAATATGCGAGACTTTGAAGATTGGAAAGCAAGACGTAAACTTAAAAACGAACAGCGGGTGCAGGTGTGATGCCTGCACCCTTAAACTTTTAATATGGATAACTGAAATAAAAAACAAATCCGAACACATCGTTTGTTACGAAGTAGTTCGGATTTGTTTCTGTTGGTGACCCGTACGGGAATCGAACCCATGTTACTGCCGTGAAAGGGCGGTGTCTTAACCTCTTGACCAACGGGCCATTAGTACCTCCACTATTGCGGAGGTACTTTGGTAGCGGGAATTGGATTTGAACCCATGACCTACCGGGTATGAACCGGTTGCTCTAGCCAGCTGAGCTATCCCGCCAAATTGACGCTTGAGTATTATATCACACGCTGTTTGTTTTGTCAATACTTTTTTTAAAAAATTATAATTATTTTTTGCGTTTTTTGATCTTTTTTGAAACTTGCCCTTGAAATTAAAGAAATAATATTATATAATTAGGTTATTGAGAGATGATGAAAAGTGAAGTTTTCTATTTGCGAAAACGGAGCATACTTCGTTCTTGCGAAGCCGCTTCACTTTGAAGTTTGCCCTTCGGGCAAGTTTAGGAAAGGCATACACTATGAAATTTTTACACACAGCGGACTTGCATCTTGACTCTCCAATGGATTCGAAGCTGCCGCCCGAAAAAGCAAAGGAACGTCGCGCCGAGCTGCTGACGGCTTTTTCGCGTATGGCAGAGAGGGCGTCTGAGATCGGCGTTAGAGCCGTTATTATCGCGGGAGATCTCTTTGACCGAAAAAAAGTCACCCGACGCGCTATGAAATATGTGCTTGATACCGCAGCTCGTTATAGTGGGATCGATTTTCTTGTGCTTGAAGGCAATCACGACGGCTCCGCGTTTGAAAATGAGATCCTGCCGAATAATTTTAAGCTTTTCTCGAATGAAGCAACGTTTTTTGATTATGAAAATATAAGAGTTAGTGCATATTCCGACGGTATGACCTTTGACCCCTCGTTCGTCAATATCTCGGTGTTTCACGGCGCTGACGGAACAGATCTTGACGTATCGAGGCTTGGCGGAAAGGGAATAGATTATCTTGCACTCGGACATTATCATTCGTATTCGACGGGAAAGCTCGATCCTCGCGGAGTCTGGTGCTATTCGGGATGTCCCGCGGGGCGTGGCTTTGACGAATGCGGAGAAAAGGGCTTTATAATCATTGAAGTTGAAAATAAAAATGTGTCTCATAGCTTTGTTCCGCTTGCGGGACGCTCCGTTATCGAGCTTGACGTTGATATGTCGGACGGAGTGTCGCTTTCGGAGCAAGAGAGGATAATTTCGGATGTGATTTCGGGGGTAGACAGAGAAAATTTGGTCAGAGTAAGGATCACGGGCACGTTTGAGCTCGGGCGTGACAAATTCTACGACCACATTGCGGAGCGTTATAAAAAAGAATTTTATTATTTTGAGATAAAGGACGAGTCCGGGCTCAAAATAGAGCCTAAGGACTATGCGGGCGACATTTCGCTTAAGGGCGAATTCATAAGGCTCGTTATGAAGGAGATGCCCGAGGGGGCTGCGCGAAGCAGAGTCATCTCAATGGGTATCAAGGCGCTCAGGGGGGAGGACATAGAATGAAGATACTTTCCCTGCACATAGACAATTTCGGAAAATTGCAAAATTATGACCGTGATTTTACGGACGGAGTAAACTGTATAGAAGCCGAGAACGGATACGGAAAAACGACGCTCGCGGCGTTTATCAAGGCTATGCTTTACGGCATACCTCATTCAACGAAGCGCGATATCACGGAAAACGAAAGAAAGCATTATACGCCCTGGCAGGGCGGTGCTTTCGGTGGAACTCTTGACATTGAAACGGAGAAGGGAAGCTTCAGAATATCCCGCACCTTTGGCAAAAAAGCGGCGGACGATACCTTTTCGCTTATTTCTCTCGAAACAAAAAGAGAGTCAAATGCGTACACTGAAGATATTGGCGAGGAGCTTTTCGGACTTGATGCGGAATCCTATGAAAAGAGCGTTTTTATCCCTCAATATGACGTAAAGATCGAGATGACCTCCGGTATTGGAGCAAAGCTTACGTCATTACTTGAGGATTCGGGGGATATGTCGGGGCTTGATTCCGCAATTGCGAGCCTTGAAGAATACAGCAAGCGCTTTAAGCATTATAAGGGTAACGGCGGACTGATACACGAATCTAACGCAAAGCTTACCGCAACGCTTTCGGACATAGAAGCCTGCCGGCGCGCCGAGGCTGATGCGGATGAGGCGAGGGAGGCGCTTGCGCGCGTCAAATCAGAGTCGGAGAAGTGCGCCGATGAGATAAATGAAATAAACGCGCGCCTTGACGCGGCTAAGGCTGTAAAAATAAAGCTTAACGAGTATGAAACGTACAATACCTATCTTTCTGACGTCGAAAGAGCGAAGCGCAGATACGAGGCTTGCGCGCAGTCGCTTGGAGGGGAGCTTCCTACCGACGATGAGATAAAAGAGATGTCTCGGCTCGTCGCGAAAATAAACGACGCGTCGGTTGATAGCGAGGAGCTTACTCCCGACACAGCCGCTCTTTTGAGAATGTCGGAGAGATTAAGTCGGAGGCCAAGCG
>JAZRUP010000136.1:0-5504 GCA_045652645.1 Eubacteriales bacterium
TGAAAAAATAACCGAAAAGGCGTTTGTTCGTTTGGTTGCGACATCTATTTTGGGAATACTTATATGTATCGTTTGTCTGTGCTCTACCACATATGCTTGGTTCACCGATTCCGTATCCGGAGGAAGCGGAGAGTTCAAATCGGTGGGGGAGTGTCTTCTTTCCGTGGATCTTAAAAAGGACGGCGTCTCTATCGATAATATTGAAAACGGTGTTGAGCTTGAGGCAGATATTCCCTATACCGTAACGATCTCGCTTCCCTCAAACGACTCGTCCTCCGGCTATTGCCTGATCTCCGCCGGTGAAAATACATATTATTCGGACTATATTGACCGAGAGGATGCCCCAAAAACCATCAGCTTTACTCTGACAGTTAAAACCACGCAGACAGTGACCTTTACGACTCGGTGGGGAATCTATTCCGGTGACAGCAGCGTTGTTAACGGCGAGCTTATCATTCCTTGACTTTTTTATAAATACGTTTAAGGGCTTGTCTCAAGCAAGATTTAAAATAATCCCCTTAGAGTTACACTCGAAAAAAGTTTTCGAGAATACTTTAAGGGGATTTTTATTATAAATACGATTGTTAGTTCAAGAAAAATAGTGGGTGTCGGATAACATTTCGACGGTAAAGATATACCTTGAACTGTTTGCTTATTCCTCTCTATTTTTATATTCACTTTCAAGTATCGCGCAGACGGTGACCGTGCGGTACTCTCTTTTTACATAATAGGATTCTCTGAACGTACCCTCCTCGGTCATTCCGAGTTTTTCCATTACCTTATGCGAGGCATCGTTTCCGAGCATATGGCGTGCCTCTATTCTGTGTAACTTAAGGTCGTCAAATCCGAAGCGCATGACCTCGCGCGCCGCCTCCGTGGCGTATCCTTTGCCGTGATACGCGGGATTTAGCACGTAGCCGATCTCCGCACTGTTATTTGTAAGGTCAAACCGAGTGAACCCACAGGTTCCTATCATCTTTCCGTTTTCCTTCAGGGTGACCGCCCAGTCATAAAAATCACCCGTCGCGTATCTTGTGCTTATATATCTCAGATATTCCTCTGTGTAGTTTATATTGGGATGAGGATTCCATGTCAGATATTTTGTGACGTTTTGCAGGCGCGAATATTCGTACATATCGGCGGCGTCGCTGACCTTCATCTTGCGAAGCAAGAGCCTTTCGGTCGTAAGTTTGGGAATATTTGAAAAAGTAAAATACAGAAGTTCTTTTTTCATATCGGCACCTTTTCGTTTGCTCGTTATCTTGTATAATTATATTACAGATCAAGATTATTTTCAATAGCGTTAAAGAAAATTTATTTGATTATTGATTTATAGTCGCAATTTTATGATATTATTATAATATCAAAGTGTAAACGGAGTAATTATGAGTGTGAAAAACAAAAATATAATACTCTTCTATATAGGGTGTGACCTAAAACACATTGTCGAGCTTCATCGAAAATACGGCGCTCACGTTCATATTTTTGATGACAGCTGCAAGCTTTCTGCAAGGCTTTTGCCATACACGTGTTTTCACCGTGTGTGGGAAATGACGTCCGAAACTATATCTATGTATATTAACGGTTTTGCAGAGAAATACGCCGAACAAATACCGGTCGTTGCCTTTTCGGGAAAATATACCGATATAATAAGAGCTGCGACGGATAATATAGAAAGCAACTGTATTATTTGGAGGGAGGATCTGGACTTTGAAGGGAATAAGACTGTCACGGATAGCGGAACTGACCGGTAACAAACCCGACACCGGTAGACTTGATATAAAAATTACCTCTATTTGCTACGATTCGAGAAAAGCCGTTGCGGGAGGAGCGTTTTTCTGCCTCACGGGCGCGCTCAATGACGGACACGACTATGCGCTTGATGCGTATTCGAGAGGTTGTCGTGTATTTATATGTGAGAGAGTGCCCGATGGATTTCCCAAGAGGGGAACGAAGCTGATGATCGCCAAGCAGGGAACGAGAGCAGCGCTTGCCGACGTCGCGGCGGAGTTTTACGGTCATCCCGAGAAGACCTTAAGGCTCGTCGGCATAACGGGTACGAAGGGTAAGACCACGACCGCCGAGCTGACGTACCATATATTAGAAAAAAACGGAATAAAATCCGGATACATCGGAACAAACGGAGTAAAATTCGGCGAAAACAGATTTACGACGGTAAATACGACCCCCGAATCATGTGACCTTTTCGAATATCTTTCGATGATGGTCAAGGTGGGGGTCAGGATAGCCGTAATTGAGGTATCGTCGCAGGCTCTTATGGTTGGCAGAGTGCGCGGAATTACATTTGACACTGCCGTATTCACAAATATTTATCATGACCATATCGGGGGCGTGGAGCATCCTACATTTGAAAATTATAAAGAATGTAAAAAGCTTCTTTTCCGAGAGCATTGCTCGCGTGTCGCGATAGTAAACTCTGATGCTTCTGAGTCGAGCGAATTTTCATCGGCAATTCCTAAAAATGTAATAAAAAAGACCTGTTCAATAATCTCTTCAGCCGATTACAGGGCGTATGAACTTCGTCAGAGCAGAACGGAAAACGGCATCGGAGTTAAATTTACATGCCGCGTTGGACGAGAGACCTTCGATATAGAGCTGAATATTCCCGGAGATTTTAACGTCATGAACGCTCTTGAGACTATAGCCGTTTGCCACGGCTACGGTGTTTCCGTGCAAAATATCGCCAAAGCACTCAAGGAAGTCTTTATCGACGGCAGATTTGAGGTATTACATATAAACGGCGCGGATTTCATTATAGATTACGCGCATAACGGCGAGAGCCTTCGCGCCGTACTTACGACGCTTCGCTCTTATGAGCCGCGAAGACTTATCTGTCTTTACGGCTCCGTCGGGGGCAGAACTCAAATGAGGCGAGGAGAGCTCGGCAAGGTCGCCGCGGCATTGGCAGATATCAGCATTCTGACATCGGACAATCCCGCATCTGAGGATCCGATGAATATTATAAACGACATCGCCGCCGAATACGGAGAGAAGCACGAATACGTAGCTATACCCGACCGCCGCGAGGCGATAGAATACGCGTTCCGCAACGCACGGGAGGGAGATATAGTTCTTCTGGCGGGCAAGGGACACGAAAAATATCAGCTTATCGGCACGAAACGCGAGCCGTTCTGCGAGAGGGATATTCTTATGGAGCTTGCAAATTCTCATGATTTAGTTGAAGAACCTGTGTGAGGTTTCAGAAGATGTCTGTTATGAATTTTCTAAATACAAAAGCGAAAGCGTTTGTTGTTTTCCTTTTTTCGCTTATATCTATTGCGCTGTTCGCCGTCGCGGCGTTTTTAGGTATTGCCATTTTTAAAGAGTTTTACGGACTTGCGGCGGCGGTATGCCTTATGGTACTCGCGATACCGTTTCACTTGCAGGGAAAGAAGCGAAAATGGATGTATATCATAAGCTTTTTGATGAATTCCGTCGCGAACGGCTTTTCGGTATCGGCGTATTATACTGTTAAAAATATTGATCTGAGCATACATGGGGTGCTTTTTGCGGCGATTCCCGCAGTTGGAATATTGCTTTTGGTATATCTTATGCTTCAAACGTTTAATAAAACGAAGAAGGTTACAGTCACTGTCGCGTGTCTTGTAAACGGAGCAGTCACGGTCGCCCTCACGGTGTTCTGGATAATGCACGGTTGGACGATATTCAGTTTCGGATTTTTCTGTTCTATGATCTCGTTTTTTTACTTATGTGTGTTTGGAATTACGGTAAATCACGACGAGCGTTCTGTGCTTCGAGATATTTCTTTCGGAAGCTTCGGTTCATTTATCATTATTACCGTTGTCGTTATCTTTATTTTGAGCGAGGGGGAAATTCTCGAAGGTGTGGTTGACGGCTTTGACGCAGGTGGAGAAAAGAAGTCCAAAAAGAAAAAATAAAAAGAAGAAGCTACGGCTTCTTCTTTTTGTTTCGTTGGTTAAGTATTGATTGTCACCACGGGGGCTTCGTTTTCAAGCGTGACTATTCCTGCTTGGTCTTTTATGGTTGTTACCGTTGCGGTTTTTGCCGCCTCAGCCTCTTCTTTTTCTTTATTCGCTTTAACTGATTCGACGATAAGCTGAATGGAAAGGTATGCTACGCTCGCAACCATAAGGAACGCCAAAAAGGCGCAAACGATACGGGTCCAAAGAACTTTTTTTGAAATTTTATTTTTTTCTGACATAATATCCTCCAAGATTTTTACATAATAAATATATTGTAAATCAAAAATTTGTTTTTGTAAAGGGCTTTTTTAAAATATTTTAAAGCATTTTTAACTGTTGTTTTGAAATATCCTTTTCGGAAATCAAAATTCCCGTTGCGGGGATCTTAAGCTTTCTGTATCCCTTGGTTTCCTCGAAACGCTCGGTAAAATCGCTGTACGCGGCTTTCAGTTTGGAACCTTTCTTGAGCGTCATAAGCTGAACGCCCGATGAGGTTCTCGTGGTCTTTATCGGAATAAGCGAGGTCTTAAGCACGATCGCGCGGTCGTTTTCGGAGAGGAGCATAATTTCATACGGCTCTTTTTCTTTTTCGTAGAACACGGCGACGATGGGAGACGCGTCGGAATACGCGCCTGTCAGCTTGCGTCTAGCCGATTTTGTTTGATAAGACGCAGCGGGAATACGAACGCCCTTGCCGTTTTCAAAGATATAAACGAAATTCTCTTTTTCGGGGAAACCGTTGGCGAGCATCATAAATACAGGCTTTTCTCCGTTTTCCATACCGAGCTTTACGGGAATGAAATCACCCATAGCCGATGCCTTGACGGTATCGAAGTCGTTGACCTTAGCAGAATATAGCTTACACTTATCGGAAATAAAGATAATCTCCGCTCGGTTGTCGGTCTCGATCTCTGAAACGACACTGTCGCCATCTTTGAGCTTCTGCTCGTCGTTGCCTCGGAGTGATTGAAGCGTTATCTTTTTGAAATAACCCTCCGCCGTCATATAGAGCTTGACGTTGTAATTCTCGATGTTTTCTTCTTCTTTATAAACTTCAATATCGTCCGCGTGAACGATATAGGATCTTCGCGGCTTGCCGTATTTTTTCTTTATCTCGGCGAGCTGATTTGCGATAAGTGCTTTGACCTTAAGGTCGTCGCCAAGGATCTCTTTCATAGCGGCGATCTCTTTTTCAAGCTCGTCTATCTCTTGAATACGGCTCAGAATATACTCGCGGTTGAGGTAACGTAGCTTTATGTCAGCGATGTAATCAGCTTGGATCTCGTCGATCCCAAAGCCCTTCATAAGGTTTGGAACTACATCGGCTTCTTTTTCTGTGCCGCGTATTATCTTTATTGCCTTGTCGATGTCGAGCAGTATTTTTCCAAGTCCCAAAAGCAGGTGTAGCTTGTCCTCTTTCTTTTTGAGGTCAAAGGTCAGCTCGCGTCTTACGCAACCCATACGGAAGCGTATCCATTCCGTGAGGATTTCGGGAACGCCCATCGTTCTCGGAACGGAGTCGATGAGGATATTGAAATT
>JAZRUP010000137.1:0-1754 GCA_045652645.1 Eubacteriales bacterium
GCTCACAGAACGACATGGCTACGATCCGACTTTACCTTTCCGGGGTGAGTGTTGGCTCGGTTGAGCTTTCTCGCTAGATAAGGATAAAGAATACCGTTGACAAGAGATGATTTTCCCGAGCCCGAAACGCCCGAAACGCCGATAAAGCAACCGAGCGGAATTTTTACGTCAATATTCTTGAGATTATGCTCAGCGGCGCCGTATATCGAAATATATTTTCCGTTTCCCTGTCTTCTTATCTTCGGGACCTCGATCTTTTTTCGTCCCGACATATAGTCTCCCGTTATAGAGTTCTCGTTTGCGGCTACCTCGGAAGGTGTTCCCGCGGCAACGACATGTCCGCCGTGGATACCCGCGCCGGGACCGATATCGACGACGAAATCCGCGCTCTCCATCATTTCCTCGTCGTGCTCGACAACTATAACGCTGTTTCCGAGATCGCGAAGCGCCTTAAGCGTTCCTATGAGGCGTCCGTTATCTCTCTGATGCAGACCGATACTCGGCTCGTCGAGTATATAAAGAACCCCGACAAGAGAGCTTCCGATCTGCGTCGCAAGTCTTATTCTCTGCGCCTCGCCGCCTGAAAGCGTACCCGCGCGGCGCGTCAAAGTCAGGTACGAAAGACCTACGCTCTGCAAGAAACCGAGACGCGAACGAAGCTCTTTAAGTATCTCCCTTGCTATAAGCTTCTCGTTTTCCGTGAAGCCGTCGTTCATTTCTTCAACAAAGCGAAGCGCGTTACCGACCGACATAGAGCAGAATTCGTCTATATTCTTCCCTCCGACAGTTACTGCGAGGATCATATCGTTAAGCCTTCTGCCTCTGCATTTTGGGCATTCCGCTTCCTCGATAAGGTCTTCGTAATATTCGCTCATTCCCATCTGCATTCGGTTTTCTATCATACCGACGATGCCCGGGAATTTTGTGACCTGCTTACGTCCCGATTTTCCGAAATAACGCGTGACCTCGTATTCCTCGTCACCTGTTCCGTACATTAGTTTATTATATGCTTCCTCAGAAAACTGTTCGATTGGTGTATCGACGTCAAAACCGTGACGGGCGCCGACCGCCGAGAAAAGCGGACCGTTCCAAGTATCCTCATCCATTGACTTAAACCCGTTGACGGCGATACCGCCCTCTCTTATCGTAAGCGACTTGTCGGGGATAATGCGCTCCACGGCAAGTCTTCTGTGAACTCCGAGCCCCGAGCATTCGGAACAAGCGCCCGCGGGATTGTTGAACGAGAACATTCTCGGCTCAAGCTCTCCAAACGATATTCCGTGCTCCTCACAGGCGTAATGCGTTGAGAATTCAAGCTCCTCGGCATCTCCCTCTCCGTCACGCGGAACGGTTACGACGAGGAGATGTCCTTCGGCGAGATTCAGCGACGTTTCGACCGAATCCGCAAGACGTGAACGTATATCTTCCCTCAAAACAAGACGGTCAACGACTATCTCTATTTTATGTTTTAAATTTTTATTCAGCTTTATCTCATCCGTCAGCTCATACATAAAACCGTCGACGCGGACTCGGACATATCCGCTTTTTTTCGCGTCGGCAAGAACCTTTTCGTGCATACCCTTCTGCGAGCGAACAACGGGAGCGAGCACCATAAAACGCGTTCCCTCGGGCATTGACATAATTCTGTCTATTATGCTGTCAGTCGTTTGCTGACGTATCTCCTTACCGCAAACGGGACAGTGCGGGATTCCGACTCTCGCGTATAGCAAACGCAGATAGTCGTATATCTCCGT
>JAZRUP010000138.1:0-2659 GCA_045652645.1 Eubacteriales bacterium
ATTTACTAAATTGGGGAAGGGGATGAACCCCCACCGCATCCCTCTTTGCGTCCCGGAAAAAGCAACCCAAAAATTGGTAACGCAGTTACTAATTTTGGGGTTGGTTTTTCAGCAAAGAAAGCAATGAATTTATGTTTAATAATATTTTCATCGGCGAATAAGCACCTAAATTTGCCTCCCTTGTGTAAATGGGCATGCAGCCGGAGGGATTGTAAAAGCAAGATCCACCGTAAAACAACCCTCACCCGACTTCGTCGGGAGCCCCCTTACACAGAGGAGCCTTAATTAAACCGTTTATCTCGGTTATAGTGGTTAAGATCTTTTTGCGGCGCACAATGCCGCGAAGATCGCGTGGCTCGCTGAAAGTAAGCGGAGAAGATCACGGTCACGCTTTGATGAGAGCGATAATTTTTTTACCGTTTCTCCGTCCTTGGATGAAATACCGATAAATACAGTACCTACGGGCTTTTCGGGTGTGCCTCCGCCGGGACCCGCGATACCCGTTGTCGAGACCCCTATGTCGCTTCCGAGCGCGAGTCTGATACCCCTCGCCATCTCGGCGGCGGTCTCATCCGACACAGCCCCGTGAGCCGCGAGAGTTTCCTCGGACACCCCTACCATTTTCACTTTCGCGGAGTTCGCGTAAGTGACGGCACCGCCGAGAAATACGTCCGAGCAGCCCGAAATATCGACGATGCGCTTGGCAACGAGCCCTCCCGTACAGGATTCCGCGGTGGCAACGGTCAGACTCCTCTCGCGGAGCGCCAAAACAAGCGCGTTTTCGAGCGAATCAACGTCAACTCCGTATATATATTGACCGACCTCGGTCTTTTTTATTTTCTCTATCGCGTTATCGCAAAGCGCGAGCGCCTCGGATCCGGTCTCCGCGTGCGCGGTCACGCGTATGCGGACCTCTCCATCCTTTGCGTAGGGCGCGACCGTCGGGTTCGTCCATTCCTCCATCATAGGACGCAAAACGTTCTCTACCGATGATTCCCCAAATCCGAAAATGTGTACGTTTCGGCTGACGAGAACTCCGTGACGGCGTTTTTCGATGCGCGGCTTGACCTGTTCCGCAAACATTACGACCATCTCACGAGGTACGCCCGGCATAAGCGCGGCGGCGTGACCGTGTTCGTCCTCGACCCAAAGCCCCGGCGCCGTTCCGCAGGGATTGTGAAGCACGTCGGCTCCCTCGGGTACCATCGCCTGACGAAGATTGTTATCGGTCATTCTTCTTCCCGTGGACGCAAAATAACTCTCTATTTCCTCCGCTATCTCGGGGTGAAACTCAAGCTTTTTTCCCATAAGCTCCGCGACCGTTTCACGCGTCAGGTCATCGCAGGTCGGGCCGAGCCCGCCCGTGATAAGAACGAGGTCAGAGCGAGAAAGAGACAGACTGACGGCGGCCTTGAGGCGCTCGGGATTGTCTCCGACGACCGTCTGATGATAGACAGACACTCCGAGAGCCGCAAGCTCGCGTGAGAGATAGGCTGCGTTCGTATTTATAATATCTCCGAGAAGCAGCTCTGTGCCGACACAAAGTATCTCCGCTGTCTTTATTTCATTTAACAAGATATCACCTTCCGAAAAACATATTTTAATTTATTATACCACAGAGGGCATAAAAAGTAAATAAAGCGAAGGCAAAAACATTGGGGAATTTACGAAAATATAGGAGTAAATCCTTGACAATAAAGGAAAAATGATATATAATGTATGGTGTATAAAAATTAATTTTATCTTTTTGGAGGAAAAAGAACAAAATGGATAAGGCAAAGCTTGCAGAACTTAAGACTGCCGCGACAAAGATCCGACTTCTCGCCGTAAAGGGCGTTCACGCCGCAAAATCCGGTCACCCGGGCGGCTCTCTGTCGATCGCGGACATTCTCGCATATCTCTATTTTAACAAGATGAACGTAGATCCCAAGAACCCGCAGTGGGAAGATCGCGACCGTCTCGTACTCTCCAAGGGTCACACGGCTCCCGCGCTCTACTCGGTTCTCGCTCTTAAGGGATATTTCCCCGAGGAGGAGATCTTAAAGCTCCGTCAGGTAGACAGCTTCCTTCAGGGTCACCCCGAAATGAAGCACACTCCCGGTGTTGATATGACAACGGGCTCTCTCGGTCTCGGAATCTCAGCCGCTTGCGGAATGGCGCTCTCTGCCAAGATCTCCGGCAAGAGCTACCGTACATACGCCATCGTCGGTGACGGCGAGAGCGAAGAAGGACAGGTCTGGGAGGCTTGTATGTTCGCGGCTCACTATAAGCTCGACAATTTCGTAGCTGTATTCGACTGGAACGGTCTCCAGATCGACGGCGCTATCGTTGACGTTATGAACCCCACTCCCTTTGACAAGAAGCTTGAGGCATTCGGCTTCAACGTGATCTCCATCGACGGACACAACTTCGACGAGATCGACGCCGCCTTCACCGCCGCTGAGCAGTGCAAGGGCAAGCCCACGGCGATCATCGCTAAGACGACCAAGGGCAAGGGCGTTTCCTATATGGAAAATCAGGCAGGCTGGCACGGTAACGCGCCGTCCGACGAGCAGTACGAGCAGGCAGTAGCCGAGCTTTCGGCACTTCTTTAATGGGAGGTTAAGATCATGGCAGAAAAAATAGCAACAAGAGAAGCTTACGGCAACGCGCTTGCCGA
>JAZRUP010000139.1:0-12396 GCA_045652645.1 Eubacteriales bacterium
CGACATGGCTACGTTCCGACTTTTAATAAGGGAAGAGTTAACAGAGGGGTGAAGTCTGATACCGCCCTTGTAAGGACCGATAGCGGAGTTGAACTGTACGCGGAAGCCGCGATTTACCTGAACCTTACCGTTATCGTCAACCCAGCTTACACGGAAGCTGATAACTCTCTCGGGCTCGACCATTCTTTCAATAACGCCTGCCTCTACGAGGTCGGGACGTTGTTCAATAACGGGCTCGATACTTTCGAGAACCTCTTTTACAGTCTGAAGGAATTCAGACTGATCGGGATCTCTTTTTGCAACTTTGTCATAAACACTTGCAAGATAGCTGTTTTTGAATGACATATTTTTCCTCCAAATATAATAAAAATTTTTATTCTTAAAACTTAAAGAATTCTGAATTTTGAAACGAGATCCATATCGCATTTTGCGACAAGCTCATCTGCGTCCTTTTCGGTCATAAAAGAAGTTACGAAAGAGATCTTTCCTTCATTTACGACAAGCTGACCGATATTGCCGAACACAGCTTCAATTTTATTAACATCAGTTCCCTCAAATGTGAACACGCGACGGCAAGAATATTCAGAAATATCTGCAACATCTTCGGCATCAGCTCTCTTCCATTCGAGCTTTTTGATACTGTCAAGTCCGGAAACGATATCAAGTATATCCGCGACGACCGC
Source organism: Eubacteriales bacterium (assembly GCA_045652645.1). Lineage (GTDB taxonomy): Bacteria > Bacillota > Clostridia > Oscillospirales > CAG-272 > RGIG3994. The sequence goes on from JAZRUP010000139.1 coordinate 684, forward strand.
GCCCGCTGTGGGAAGCTTACCCGCGCCTCTTCCGTAAAACATCGTTTCGTCAAGCATATCGGAGCTGACGAGTATACCATTGAAAACGTCATTGACTGTATAAAGCGGATTATTGGCGGAAACAAATCTGGGACTTACCATACAAAGGATCTTTCCGTCCTTTGTTTTCTCAAAACGACCGATAAGCTTTATCGAGTATCCGAATGTCTCAGCAACATCCATATCATACTCTGTGATCTTAGTAATACCCTCGCAGTATATGGAATCCGCATCAACTATGATGCCCGTGGCAAGAGCCGTAAGAATAACGATCTTTCTTGCAGCGTCAAGCCCGTCAACATCAGCAGAAGGATTGCGCTCGGCATATCCTTTCTCTTGAGCATTTGCAAGAACCGTAGCGAAGTCAACTCCGCCCGCGGACATTTTTGTGAGTATATAATTTGTCGTTCCGTTGAGAATACCTGAAATAGCCGTCACATTGACCGGAGTCAAGTCGTTCATCATAGGACGAATGATCGGGATCCCGCCACCGACACTTGCCTCAAACATATAGCGGCAACCGTTCTTGGCGGCAATTTTCAGAAGCTCGTCTCCGAATTTAGCGACGCACTCCTTGTTTGACGTGACAACGCTCTTCCCTGCCTCAAGCGCTGCTTTTGAAAATTCGTAAGCCGGGTGAGAGCCGCCCATCATTTCCGCAACGACACTGACATCGGGGTCGTTAAGTATTATATTGAAATCATGTACGATAAGCTTTTCAAACGGGCTATCCGGAAAATCTCTGAGGTCAAGGATATATTTGATATTAACGTCCTGACCGACACGCTTTTTTATAAGCTCGCGGTTCTCGGTAAGTATCTCCGCAGTACCGCTTCCAACAACACCGAAGCCGAGTAATGCTACGTTTAACATAAATAAAGCATCTCCTAAAAATAATATGCATAATTATAGCACACTTTTTTAAAAAATGCAATTATATATTGAAAAAAATTCAAAAAAGTGTTAGAATATATAATAATGATTTTAAAAAATTGGGGGTTAATATGTATTCACCTATTGGAAGCAAGAAAAATGTTAAGATTTTCGTGCTTTATTTAATGGCAAACATCAATTATCCGCTTGACTTTATCACACTGAACGATATAGTTATGCAAACAGATTACGTTATGTATCTCGATCTTGCTGAGGGATTCCACGAAATGGTTGATGACAGTCTTATTGCGATCGTCGGAGAAAATAGTGACGGAGATAAGCTTTACGCAGTAACCGATAGGGGGCAGATCGTAGCATCTGAGCTTAAAAGCGATATTCTTGACTCAATACTCGATCAAAGCCTTGCATCAGCACTTCGTTATCTTGACTTCAAGCGCAGAGGAGTAAAAACAGAAGCAACAACAGAACGTCTTCCCGACGGAAAATGTATATTCCGTTGCTCCTTTAAAGAAAAGGACGTAGTTCTGTTCAAATCAGAAATAATTGTTGACAGCGTCAACAGAGCGGAACGAATGAAACAAAATTTTAACGAAAGACCCGAGGCAATTTACCGAGGGATCAACGCTCTTTTTGCCGGAAATGTTAATTTTTTGTTTAATTAAAGAATTTTTTTACCAAATTGCAAAAAAATATTAAAAAATCTCTTGACAGAAAGAAAAATAATGATATAATGATATTATGTAAATGTATCAATAAATTTTGGTATTTGATGAATATATATATAAATATTCACCAAAAGTTCAAGGTTAACCAAGGCAAGGGGCTTCAATGAGTGCTGAAAAAAATTCTGAAATTAACGAATTGATCCTCAGCGCAAGAAACGGTTGCGAGGATTCTTTGAACGGTCTAATTGCAAATTATGAGCCTCTTATGAATTCCCTTCTGTCAAGATTTTCCTCAATTGCTTTAACCAAGGAAGACCTTGAGGATCTAAAACAAGAAATACTTATAATTTTCTGCAACGCGGTAATGAAGTACGATCTTGACCAAAAGGAAGTCGATTTCGGGCTGTATGCAAAAATTTGTATAGAGCACGCTCTTGTTTCCCAACTTCGAGCCGCTAAGCGCAGGATAAAAATTGAGCCTATTCCTGTCGGGGACGGTCTTGATCTTAGTGATGCTGACGACCCGTCTTTAAAGATCATTGAGGCTGAACGCATACGCGAGATGTGGAAGCTTATAAATGAAAATCTCTCGGAATATGAAAATAAGGTTTGGAATCTTCATCTTTCGGGGCTCGGTTCTTATGACATAGCAAAAGAAATGAACCGAGACATAAAATCTATCGACAATGCCCTTTTTAGAATTCGCGCCAAATTAAGAAAGGCGCTTAAAGGTACTGTCGATCAATAATCAATGTTATATGTCCTGTTTAGCTCAAAAAGAGCGCCGTAAACGGAGATGGCGGTAAAATCCGCCGACGGGCAAAAAATACCTATTTTACAAAGCGAGGAAAAGCAATGTACGACGAGAACGTGGTAACGACCAATGAAGAATTTCAGGATGAAACTCTTACCTGCAGAGAATGTGGAAACGAATTTGTTTTCAGCGCAGGTGAGCAAGCTTTCTACAAGCAGAAAGGTTTCCTGAACAAGCCCAAGATGTGCAAGGCTTGCAGAGATGCAAAGAAAAACGCGGGAAAAGCTCCCCGTGAGTACTTCGAAACAACTTGCGCAGACTGCGGCGGTGTTGCTAAGGTTACATTCCAGCCTTCGAGCGACAGACCCGTTTACTGCAGCGAGTGCTTCGAAAAGAGAAAAAACGCACAGTAAGGCTCAATAATCGGTATCAAGTTTAACTCGATATAGATTGTGGTCATCAACAGCGTACGCAGAACAGAAATGTTTTGCGTACGCTGTTGATTTGGTGTGTGTTTAAAAAAGAAAAGAGATTATTGCGACTGTTCCTCCACCTACCAACGCGCCGGATAACGCGCTCGTGGTAAAAAGGAGAACTTTTTTTATTTTCTCAAGCCGCTGTTTTTTCTTTTTAACGGCAGGCAACCGTTCATTAATTATTCTATCGGCTTCTTTGATAATATCGTCTCCCCCAAGGCACAAGGATTCAGCGTTTTCACGAAGAACAAAATAAGCGGTTTCAAAAGCACTGTGCTCTGCTCCCGCGACAAACAGTATTTTTTTCTGACAAGCTCTTATCATATGATCCCCCTAAAGTATTTTCTTATATTATTTCCATTTATATCCCAAAATAATCAATGCCCTCAATATTCGACATAAAAATTGTAAAAAAAACTTTAATATATCTAAATCGGCATTGACAGACATTTTTTGGCAGTGTATAATATAATTGTAAGTAATTACAAAAAAAGAAACAGGGTAAAATATCAATATATTTGTTCAAGGAGAAAAGAAATGAAATCAACAGGTATTGTTAGAATGGTAGACCAGCTCGGACGTATAGTACTTCCTATAGAAATCAGAAAAACTATGGATATCAGCGAAAAAGATCCGCTTGAGATATTTATCGATGACGGAAAAATAATCCTTATGAAATATCATCCCGCTTGCACGTTCTGTAGCAATGCCGATAATATAGTATATTTCAACGGTAAAAGAATTTGTGCCGATTGTCTTAAAAAGATCAAAGAACAGCTTTAATTGGTAAAAAAACAGCTTCGGAATCCGAAGCTGTTTTTTATTAAAGCAATATACAAATAAGTCCGTTACTTCCCTCGTTTATAATACGCTCAAGTGTTCCCGCAAGTTTGGTGCGTACTTCTTCGGGCATATTATCAAGCTTTGCGTGAAGTCCTTCGTTGGTAAGCTCATAAAGAGATTTACCGAAAAGATTAGATTCCCAGATCGTTTTGGGGTCCTCCTCAAATTCACGGAGAAGGTATTTAACAAGCTCCTCTGACTCGCGTTCCGTTCCAACCATCGGATTTATCTCCGTTTCAATATTAGCGCGTATCATATGGATGGATTCAGCCGATGCGCGGAGCTTTACTCCATAACCGCCTGCTTGTTTTATAATATCCGGCTCCTCAAGCTTCAATGCGGAAATATCGGGCATTATTATACCGTATCCCTTCTCTTCAGCGTCTGCAAGTGCTTCCGCAGCTCGTTCGTACTTGCTTTTAAGCTCTGAAAGATTCTTTAAAAGATCAATAAGTTCTCTTTCGTTTGCGATCTCGAATCCCGTAAGCTCGCTGATAACGCTATAATACAGTCCGTCTTCAGGGATCACTGTGATCTTCGCTTTTCCGCTTCCGAGATCAATACTGTCGATATTGGTCAGCTTTATGTATTCATTATCGCAAAGTCCGGAAAAACCTTCGCGTATCTCTCCCATTTTTGATACTTTATCTGCGCATTTTATTACGTCCTCCTCAAGTGCCCGAGTTACGGGATGAGCTTTATCAAGAGCGCGCATCCATTCAGGACATTCTATAGCTACCTCAGTTACGGGGAACTCGTTAAGCACAAGCTCAAGTATGTGACGTATATCCTCAGCATCAAGATCAATACAACTGACAAGAGCGACAGGAACGTTATATTTAGCCTCAAGCTCATAAGCCAAAGAAATAGCGGAATCAGCCGCAGGATTGGCGGAGTTGAGTATCATGGCAAACGGTTTGCCGATAGCTTTAAGCTCATTTACAACACGTTCCTCCGCCTCAACATAGCTCTCGCGAGATATCTCGCCGATACTTCCGTCAGTCGTTACAAGCATACCTATGGTTGAGTGTTCGTTTATTACCTTTCGCGTTCCCATTTCCGCCGCTTCTACAAAAGGAATGGGCTCTTCTTTCCACGGAGTCCTGACCATTCTTGGCTGACCGTTCTCAATAGTTCCGAGAGCTTCGGAAACAATATAACCGACGCAGTCCACCATTTTCACGCGCAGTGATGCCGCGTCATCGGAGAGCTTTATCGTAACGCCCTCATCGGGAATAAATTTGGGCTCCGTAGTCATGACCGTCTTTCCCGCCGCTGATTGAGGCATCTCGTCGCGCGCTCTGTCGCGATCATATCCGTCCTCAATATTCGGCAGCACAAGCGACTCCATAAATCGCTTAATAAAAGTTGATTTTCCTGTCCTGACGGGTCCCACCACACCAATGTAAATATCACCGCCCGTACGCTCGGCAATGTCGCGATAAATAGAATATTCGCTCATAAAAATAAATCCTCCCGGTATTTTTTCAATAAAATATATGCCGAGAGGATCTTTTATATTCAAGCTTGTTTTGTTTTTCTTAGGACAGGCATTATTTTTTTGCCGAATCTATGATCTTTATAGCATCCGGATGGACAAGTCCAACAAGAGGACGCTCGTATTTCATCATTTCTCTGACAAAAGTCGATGAAACAAATGAATATTCGTTTGACGACGGAACAAAAACAGTTTCAATTTTGGAAGAGATAAAGCGATTCATTTCCGCAAGGTTCATTTCATATTCGAAATCGATAGAATTTCGTACTCCTTTTACGATAACACACGCGCCGAGAGCTTTGACAAGATCGCAAAGAAGTCCGTCTGCTGTGATAACTTCTGCGTTCTTGATCTCCGCGCAGGAGACCTCCGCTATCTTTTTTCTGGTAGCGAAATCAAAAGTGCCTTTTTTCTCGGAATTTATCATAATTGCAACGTAAACCTTATCGAACAGCTTAGAGGCTCGTCTGACAATGTCAAGATGTCCGAGCGTAAACGGATCAAAGCTACCGGGTACTACGCAGATTTTCATATTTCGGATACCTCCTTTTTGGGCTTTAAAAGCATGACGTAAGCCACGCCGTATTTTGAGCTTTTTATAATTTCATATTTTTCCGTAATATTGTCAGAAATATCACTACCCGATTCGCACACAACGGTTGTTGTGGGCTTGAGTAAATGATAAAGCTCTTCAAGGACCGTCGGGATTATATTCATAGCATAAGGCGGGTCAATAAATACTATGTCAAATTTTTCCCCTTTGACACGACGAAGTGTTTCTTTCCAATCCGCTTGCATAACACGGCAATTTTCTTTAAGACGTGTTTTTTCCGCATTTTGATTTATGATCGCTACAGCCGCTTTAGAGGAATCCGCAATATAAGCAAGCTTTGCACCTCGACTCAGCGCCTCAAGTCCCAGCTGACCCGAGCCGCCGAAAAGATCCAGAACAGTTCTTCCTTCTATATCAAACTGAAGCATAGAAAACACGGCTTCTTTAGCTCTTTCAGATGTTGGACGAGTTGCATCCCCATCAAGTGTCGCAAGCTTGACACCTCTCGCTTTACCTGTTATTATTCTCATTTCTTCGTTTCCTTATCGTTGAAATAATTATAAACTCTTGCGGCATCGCTTATTGATATTCCCTTGACTGCCGCGATCTCTGCCTCCGTGGCAGTCTTTACACCCCTGATCCCACCAAATCTGCCAAGAAGGATTTTTGCTTTTGCGGGACCTATTCCCTCAATAGCTTCAAGAGAGGAACGCTTTATGGTTTTCCTTTTTGCGCTTTCCATTTTTGAAACAGTAAACCTGTGAACTTCCTCTTGTATTTTATATATAAGGATAAATATCTGTTGCTCTTTCGCAATGTTTATCTCGGAATCCTCCGTTGTCAGCGCGCGTGTCTTGTGATGCTCGTCCTTGACCATACCAAAAACAGGAACATCTATTCCCTTTTGATACAGCATCTCTTTAACCGTCGCAACGTGACCTCTGCCTCCGTCGAGCAAAATAAGATCCGGAAGATTGGAGAATGAGCCTTCGGAATCATTAAGATGCTCAAAACGACGTTCGAGCGTTTCTCTCATTGAAGCATAATCATCCGTACCGTCAACCGTTTTTATTTTGAATACCCTGTAATCTCCGCGCTTGAATTTACCGTTCTCACAAACGACCATTCCCGCGGTCAGATGCTCCTGACCGAGGTTAGAAATGTCATAAGCTTCAATTCGTTCGGGAAGCGTTTCTAGCTTCAAAAGATTGGCAAGAGCAACGAGCGTTTTATTATCCTTTTGAGAACTTTCCCTAAAACGCTTTGCAAGCTCCGCCGCGTTATCGTTTGCTATATCGCAAAGAGCTTTATATTTTCCTCTTTGTGGAGTATATACCGTTATTTTTCTTCCCGATATCTCACCCAGATATTCCGAAAGAAGCTCAATTTCTTCATCCTGAAGCTCAAAAGAAAGACAAACAGTTTTTGGTATATATTCTCTAACTCTGTAATGTCTGCATATAAAAGATACAATATCGGAAGGATCCGCTATCTCATCTGCTCCGAAATTAAATTCAGATCTGTCCGTAAGCGAGCCGTCTCTTATATAAAGAACTGTTACGGCTGAACTCACCTCGTCGGAATAAAGTCCGACAACATCAACTTCAGTTCCGGGCGCGCTGACAACGTTCTGCTTTTGACTGAGAGTATTCAACGCAGCTATAGTATCCCTGCATCTCGCCGCCGCTTCGAATCTTTCTTCTGCCGCAAAAACGTACATATCCGCCTCAAGATCACGCCTTGCCGCCGCCGTATTTCCTCGAAGTATGTCACATGCCATACGTATAAGCTTTTTGTATTCTTCTTTATTTATCCGTTCCGTGCAAATTCCGCAGCAACGCCCCATCTGAAGATAAATACACGGGCGCTCCTTGCCTATGTCCCTTGGAAACTGACGCTTACACGTAGGAAGTCCAAGCGTTTTTTCAAGTGTTCCTATAACTGAATACGCCGTTGCGGTTCCCGAATAGGGTCCAAAGTAAAGCGCTTTGTCTGCGGAACGCTGACGCGTTACGACAAGTCTCGGATATTCCTCGGCAGTGACCTTTATATAAGGATATGACTTTGCATCCTTAAGACGAATGTTATACCTCGGAGAAAATTGCTTTATGAGCGTATTTTCAAGCGTTAACGCTTCTATTTCCGTTTCACAAAGAATATACTCAAAATCAAAAACAGACGCCGCCATTTTAGCGGTCTTTATATTTTTTTCGCTGTTTTGAAAATACTGCGAAACTCTGGATTTTAGTTTTCTTGATTTCCCAACATATATTACTTTACCGCTTCTGTCCTTCATTATATAAACACCGGGTGTCAGAGGCAAAGAGTTGGCTTTATCCAAAAGATATGAGCTTCGTTCATTTGTAATATATTTCATGTGTTTTACAAAAAAGCTGACGCTTAACGCATCAGCTTTTCTCCCAATTTATTTTTAGCCCTGTTCACCGATGCCAGAATCGATAAGCTTCTCAAGTTCGTCAAGAGCATCCTCTTCGTCGTAACCGTCAGCTATAAGCGATATGGTCATACCCTTTGCAATACCCAAAGAAAGAACACCGAGCAAACTTTTTGCGTTGACCTTTCGGTCTCCGCTCTCAACCCATATGCTGCTTTTGAACTTGTGAGCGTTCTGAACGAAAAAAGTAGCAGGGCGAGCGTGAAGCCCCATATTATTTACGATCGTCACATTGCGGGATATCATATCCACCCTCCGTATAACATACTTACATTTAATAAATTATAGTAATAGTATATCAAAAAAGCGACACAAAATCAAGAGGCAAACTCTCGGCTTTTTGTATAAAAATTTACATAGTCATCATTGCTTTTACAGTCGTTTTACACATAAATCGACTTTTTTTATCAAATTCATCGTTCACTTGACTCTTCAATATCAATGACAGTCAATGAAAAATCACAATATTTCGTAAAGACATTAACCTTTGAATTTGACGCAATATACTGATTTCCGTTAAGGAGAAAACCTTTGCTATCAGTATATACGCCGAGACACTTTATGGTTCCTGTTACCGTCCAAGTTACATCCTCTTCGTTTTCCGTATCAGGATATTCAGCGGTAACAGTCTCGCCTTTTTCATTAACAAAGCAAAGCGTCTCCTTGTTTTGCTCTCCAAGTTTTACAATTTCACCGAGCTTGGTTTCTCCGTCTTCAAGATATACCCAATTTCCACCAACGTCCGATTCTTCGCTAGCTAAACGTATAGAATCAAGTTGAGCCGATGTCAATGAATCAACTTTAAATGTAAGTACATATTCTTTCTGCTCATTATCTTGCCAAAGATCATCAAGCACAGTATATCTTAATATAACTGCTGTTATACAAGCAAAAACAAGTACTATTATAAGAATATCTATTGCGTTAATACGAAGTTTTCCTTTTTTTGTTTCACCGTTCTTCATATGATAGCATCCTCCGTTCAGTCATTACCTAAAACGGTAAATCCGGTACAATATCCGACATCAGTATAATTGGGAAACCGCATCTGCATTTCTTTGCCAACAGCAACACGGTATCCGTCAACACTATATCCTTTTCCTTCCGAATAAACCGCATCGGCTTCCACGGTAACAGTAATATTTCTCTTGCCGAAAGCATCTTCCTGCTTTTTTACAGTATTATTTCCCGAATCATCCGTTACAAGAACATAATCGTATGAGGACTCAGCCTCAGGAGAGCCTGAAACAACACCAAGAGTTATTCCGTCTTCAATATCAGTAACAAGCTGACCGTTTGATATTTTATCAAAGACAGTTTCATCAACATTATAAAAAGTAACGGTATATGAAATTCTTACCGTTTCTCCCGATTTTGCGCTGTCGTGAATTTTCGGGACAGTCAAAAGCAAAGCAACAGTAGCAACAAAAATAACTGCTACAATAATTATGATGTCCAAAACATTAAATTTTTTCAAACCATTAACGGTTTTTTTCCGTTTTCTATTGTCGTCCATATATATCTCCCCAAAAATTATTAAAGCAAAACAGATGCGGTGTGTTCAGAATTAGAGTACAAACCGTTATTTTTTTCAGCCTCTTGGCGTTCACTCCTTATAGCTGCACAAATGACCGCAATAAACACCCAAAACGCATAAAAGAACGCCTTATTAGAGAAGAAATCACAAGCAAGTGACTGAACAAACAAACCAATAAATGCCGCAAAGCTTGCAATAATAAAGCTATTACCTTTACCGTTAGACCGTGATAAATATTCAAAACAGTTTTGAATACACAAAAAAGCAATAAAAATAAATATTATTAATCCGATCAAACCAACATCCGTAAGAATTCTCATCCAAAGCGCGCCGCTTGTTTTTGCGCTTTCAAAACCGTTAACAGAATAAATAGGATAAAAATAGTCAAAACCCGACACCCCTATTCCTCCAAATTTTGAAGCAACAACAAGCTGCATAGAGCCCTGCCAGATCTTTAAAGTTGAATATATTCTTGTTGACGTAAAGTCAAAAATATTTCTTAATCTTTCAGGCAAGAATTCATAAGTATAGGTTAACGCGCAAGGTAAAACAACACCGGATATTAATAAAGCAGACAAAGTTTTTTTCGTCTTTATAAAGAAGAACAGGATTATAGCAACAGAAGCGCCAATCCATGCCGAAACAGAGCCCAAAAGAATAATAGCAATTATAAGCATAGACGTTGCCATAATAAGAACTATCGATTTTTTGACTCCGCCGCGATTAAAGAATTCTGCTAAAACAAACAGAAGAGAAACGATAAGATATCCGGCTAATATTTTTCCATTATCAAAGAAAACTGTTTTATTAATGGACTCAGCCATTTCGGTGTAACCTGCCAAATTTACCGTTTCTTTCAAAATAATTATCATGGAAACAACTGTTCCCGATAAAATCGTTGCGACAACGCATCTCAGTTGCCAGATCTTTGTCCGCATAAGGTTTCCCGCAACAAATGCTCCCACGACAAAGATAACGAGAGTTGTCCTGCTTGCCCCGACATCTCCTATATAAGAAGCTCCGGATAGCGTCAATATTATTGCAAAAAACAGTATCACCAAATCAATTATCTCAAAATTCAAAACACGTTTTCCGCGAACAAGCTTTATAAAATAACCAATCGAATAAAGTGCAATTATTATACTCAAAAAACGGGTGTTTCCGTTCCCCGAAAAATAAGGTAAAAAAGCAACAGCTCCAACAACTCCTATTTCAGGTCGCGATATTATAACGGCAACGGCAAATAACGCAAATATTGCCCCAATTATATATAACGGGTCAACGAAATAAGAAAGTGTTCCGCACGCTATACCCGCAAATATCGCTATATTATATATGTCGCTGTAACGTGATTTCGGGACCTGCATCTTTTCCTCGGGAATACCGAGTGTTTCTACAGCTATAAAATGTCCGGCTTTACTTGATACAACTCTGTGTGCAAAGGCATGTCCTGAAAACAGCAACGGAACAGAAGTTGCCATCAATATTATAGCGGTAATAATATATGAAACTCTCGGCTCTTCAGACGGCACAAAAAACATTTTGAAAAAATATATTAGTCCTATATATGCGCCAAATGTCATAAAAAACGTTCCGTAAAATCTCAATCGACAACCGATGAAAAAGCCTATAAATTTACGTAACATTGAAAGCAATCTGCTTTCCTCAAATTGTTCCGCAATCACAAAACGTATTTTTTCAAAAAGAGATCTGACAATAGATTTCCTTCCTAAAAATGACGCCGTAAAGCTTTTCTTCATCGCTTTGTTTTCTTTGGTATAGCTTCCCAAAACATTTCCTATAAAACCAGTTTTGAGCTTTCGTTCTATCCAAAAAGCAAGTTTATTTATACCTCGAAGGATAGCACTTCCGTTATTTTTCTTTTTTGGTTTTTCCGTCAATCCTATCCCTCCTTTTTGTCGAATATAAGATCGGGGCGTTTTTGCTCTGTTTCAATAACAGATTGCTCATAACGCCATTTATCTATGTTTGCGTGGTG
>JAZRUP010000140.1:0-6916 GCA_045652645.1 Eubacteriales bacterium
CGCAAATGTGAGGAGGCGAATTTCATTTCACATCGACCGAAGGGAGATATTTCACAATTCACGAAGTGAATTATTTCACATTCGGCGTAAGCCGAATATTTCACTAGAAAAACACCGCAACAAGTTGCGGATGATATACAAGGCTTCGCCTTGATTTATTTGCGAGAGCGTGGTATAATGATCTTACCGATAAATAAGAATTTGATGAAGGGATCTTTAGGAAAATGAAGTTTAATTCTATGCAATTCAAAGATAAACTTGGACGAGAAGTTCTTTTGCGAAATGCAGAAGTATCGGATGCAGCCGCTTTAATCTATCATCTTAAAATAACAACAGCTGAAACCCCGTATTTAATTAGAGAACCACAAGAAATAACAATAACACTTGAACAAGAAAAAAACTTTATTGAAAGCAAAATAGAAGCAGAAGGAGAGCTGCTGCTTGTCGCTTTAATCGATGGAAAGCATATTGGAAATTGCTCGCTTATGAGTATTGCACCATACAAGCGATATGCACATCGATGTGGGATAGCGATTGCACTGTATAAAGAGTATTGCGGATGCGGTATCGGCAAGATGATGATGCAGACAATTCTTGATGTGGCAAAAAAGACAGGATATGAGCAAGCTGAACTGGAAGTTATTTCTGATAACAAAGACGCGATTGCACTGTACAAAAAATTAGGTTTTGAAAAATATGGCTTATTTCCAAACAATATGAAGTATTCGGATGGAACTTATGCGAGTGCCGATTGGATGATGAAAAAACTTTAAGCCGTCAAAATTGTTGAAAAGGCTTGCAGGGGAATTTTAGACACCGTGTGGAACTCACCCCAATTGCCGATGTTACCTTGCTCCGCTGACTGTAATTGAGACGGGATACGCAACGAAAGACGTGGAAAACGGTGCGGATTATTGGCTGTATTACAAAAATAAACTGACGGGGTATTATATTACGAAGGAACAGGCAAAAATGGCCCGGAGCAATAAACACATTAGTTGAAATACTAAAGGATTTAAAGCATTGGGCAAATGATTATTACTGCGACTACGTAAAAATCGAAATCGTCTACGGTGACGCGAGGTACGAGATCTCATAACGGAAGGTGTTATGCGCGAATATAAAAAATACTTGACATTATTTTATTAAAGTAGTATAATGTAAAGCGTAATTAATGTCGGAGGCTTTGATATGCCGGAAAATGATAAAAACAAAAAAATATATATAGTATTTTCCGCGACTCCGTATAAAACGGGCAAGGTGATACGGTTTGTTACCAGAACAAAGTATAATCACGTATCGTTTGCGCTTGAAGAGTCGCTTGACGTGCTTTACGCGTATTCAAGATATTACGAGAATACGACCTTCTACGGTGGATTTACGGAAGAGGCGTTGCTTCGTTATCAGTGTAAGAAAAACGATTCGCAAATAATGGTCTGCGCTCTGCCCTTGACCGATAAGCAGTATGATATGCTTATAAATAAGCTTGAGGAGATAAAGGCGGAGAGGGAAGAATACATATACAATTTCTTTTCTATGTTTGTGGCGCCGTTCGGAAAGAGCGTTGCGCTTGATAAATCATACACGTGTATCGAGTTCGTTTGTATGATGCTTAAATATCTCGGGATATACAAAGGAAATAATATGAGTCCGTCGTTTGATTATTTTGACGCTATCTTGCGCAAATATATGATATTTGAAGGATATTCCCGCGATTATCACAAGGCGGAGAGTTGGGGGCCCGACCCTTTTCCCGAGCGTAAGACACGACGTTTCTATTTTTCGGGAATGAAGAAAAACACGAAAAAGCTAATAAAGAAATACAGAAACCGACCAAGAGCATAAGAATTCAAAAGACGCAGCTGTGATATCTCACAGCTGCGTCTTTTTAGTTTTCCCAAGTATACCCCGCGGATACCAGCTCATCATAGCTCCAGAACCATAAATCGCCCGCGTCGTTACGTGTAAATTCTCCGTCAATTTCAGATGATGTATAAACACAATATATTTTACTGTCGGTAAAATACTCTATTCCTTCTTCTGAAACTTGAGTGAGGATACCGTTTTTCCAAGACCAAACGGCGCTTCCCCGAACCTCTTTATAGGCTTCTTCAGGATATTTTAATATAAGCGTACGGGTCTTTATATCGCAAGATATGGTCTTTGTTTCAGGATCAAGGATCGGATCTAACATATTGTCAAATTTAAGATTTCGCGTAAATTTTTCCGTATTTGGCTGATAAATGAAGCATTGATAATACCCCGGCCCTTTTTCCGCGGATGAGAGCATTATATCATTGTATCCGTCAAAATTAAGATCGATGGACTTGAAGTCTTTTCCGTTACACGAAAGCTCGCACACTTTATTGCCGCTTTTTTTAACTTTTATTTTTAAAACAGTTCCGTCTTTGCCGTAAAGATCAAAAGAAAAATCACCGTCTGATTTGGTTTCAATAAGCTTTCCGTACGTTCTTCCGCAGGAAAAAACGCAGAAGATCAAAGACAGTATCAATGCCGATGTAATTAAAACTCTTATTATTTTCATTATTTTCGCGAAACTCGCGCACCTCCTCGACTATTTGTTAATATTTATTATATCACGGATAGTTATTGTTTTCAAGGCTCTTTGATAAATAAAAATGCGTAAAGCATACGCGCTGATGGTATTGTCAAAACGATAAGGGTAAAAAAATAAAAAAGCAAGGTCAAATAAATCGATCTTGCTTTTTTGATATTGAGTATAGGATCAAAAGACTGATCTCTTTTGATCAAGAGCTTTTCTTTGTCAAAGTAATTTCTTCTTTGATCATTTCTCCGCCACGCTCTATCCCGATCTGCACCGTATCTCCCGGCTCATATGAAAGCATAAGGTCAAGCACAAAATCAAAGAGCTCATAGCTTCCGACATAAATTTGAGAATTATATCTGTTGATAAGTACTCCGTCCATACTTGTCAAAATATCATGCTCAAGTATTTTTCCGTGCGCTCCGGAGCCTTCAACCGTGGATATTACCAAAATCCCGTCATTCTGCGGAGTGAAAAGCGTTCCTGTTTGCAGTATATCTTCCGTTAGATATATTTTTTCGGAGCTTGATCTTATATATTTTTGATTGGTTTCCGTGTCGGTCATTACGTTAAAAAGAGCTTCATCGTTTATAAAATATTCTATATTTTTATAAACGGCTATCCCCGAAATACCAAGTTGAGCGGTGGGGGTAGGTTCAACCGAATCGGACGAACCCGAATCTTCATCGGCATTACCGTTAATAATTTCATCTATAAGCTCATCAATGACTTTTGAAGCTCTGTTTGCGGGTATGGCAAAACCAATGCTCTCAAAATAATAATCCGTATATCCTATTACATTTCCCTCGGAATCGTAAACGAATGCGTCTCCCGCCGCTTTGCTTTGTATGACTCCTACGACCTCACCGTTAGCGTTTATCAACGGCCCGCCTGAGTTTCCGGGATTGACCGCCGCGTCGAACTGAATAAACGAATTTGAGTTTTCCTCTGATGATTCTTTGCGTTCCGCGTGAGAAACGTATCCTACAGTCATAGTCCATCCGAGACTGATCTTTTCGGGAGAGCCTATGGCAATAACGGGATCTCCCGTTCTTAATTTGTTTGAATCGGCAAAGGTTGCATAGGGGAAGCTCGTGTTGTCAGTTCTTATGATGTCGACTAAGGCAATATCATTATCGGCATCGACCGCAGACACTTCGGCCGGATAGGTGCTTCCGTCGTAAGTGTAAACCGTAACGGTCTTATTGTCTCCGACAACGTGATGATTGGTAACTATTCTTCCGCTGTCGGTTATTATAAATCCGCTTCCGACGGAGCCGCTCGGTGTTGAGATAGAAACCGTAAACGGCGCGCAGCGTTCGTAAAGCTCGGCGTATGATACGGGAGTTGAATTTGATTTTGGTTCGGGAGATATTATAATCACCGCGAGAAGCGCCGCAAGAGCCAACAGAAAAGAAAGAGACATTACTATTGCAAATGTCAGAGCGCCGCGCGACTTTTGTTTGCGCGATCCGTTGGAGCTCTTTTCTTGATATACGTATTTATCAAAACCGTTTTGTCGGTTAAATTCTTCAATCGTGGGAACTTCGGGAATCATTTCGCTTATATAATTTATTCCGTTGTCAGAGGAGCGTTCTCCGTTGAATTTTTCGTCTGTCATAATACTCCTTTCCTCATATCTGATTTAGTAAGAGTGAATTTGAAACAGCAATTTTTTCCGTATTCACTTTCAACGTAAATACTTTCGCCGTGAGCGTCAATAATTGTTTTTGCTATGTGCATACCGAGTCCCGAACCGGATCTGTCTCTCTTTTGGCTCGTTTCGGTTCTGTAAAACCTGTCGAAAACGTAGGGAAGATCTTCGGGACGGATGCCGTCGCCTTCATTATAAATACTTATAAGCAGTTTTTCGTCCGATGTGCTGATCGACACGGAAAGCAGACCGCCGTCTTTTGAAAATTTTATCGCGTTGTCAACGATATTATACATTACCTCATATATCGCGTCGGCATCAGCGTTGGCGTACATTTTGTCGCTTTCCGCGACAAATTCAATGTCAAGCTTCTTTTCGTTTATTCTTCGTTCAAGGGATATAAGTATCATACGCGCGCTTTCGGCAACATCAAACGGAATGATATTGAATTTTCGCATACCCGCCTCTGCTTTTGAAAGCTCCGAAAGACCCGATGCGAGTTTCGACACCCTCTTGATCTCGTGCGAAACGATATTAAGACAATGCTCGCGCTTCTCCTCGGGGATAGTGCCGTCAAGTATGCCGTCAATAAATCCCACCGCCGCGGTCATAGGGGATTTCAGGTCATGTACCGTATTGGATATAAACGCGCTTTGGTCCTTTCGCTCTGTTTCAAGCTTTAACGCCATAGCGTTGAATTCCTTCGAAAGCAGAGCTTTTTCTCCGAGCCTTACGGAATAATCGCCGACAGAGATGCGTTCCATCGCTTTTTTCAGCTCGCTTATAGAGAAGGTCGATTTCTTCGAAATAAAATATTTGCGAAAACTGTTCTTTATCATATCAAGTTCAAATAAATTTTGCCGCAGGATTAAATTTGGCTCCTGCGGCAAATAGCTTTATGTCGGTGTTGAGTGTGTCAGTTCAGAAGCTCAAATTTATATCCTACGCCCCAAACGGTTTTAAGTACCCATTTATCTGAGATGCTCTCAAGCTTTTCGCGCAGACGCTTAACATGAACGTCAACGGTACGGGAATCACCGAGATAGTCAAAGCCCCATACCTTGTCAAGAAGCTGGTCGCGTGTGAAAACACGGTTATAGTTTGACGCGAGGAAGTAGAGAAGCTCGAGCTCCTTCGGGGGAATATCAACAGATTTACCTTTGAGCTTAAGCTCGTATTTCTGAAGACTTATTTCGATATTTTCGAATTTTATTACTTCATCATCGCTTTGATTTGTGTGAACCTGATAACGGCGAAGTACCGCTTTGATGCGAGAAGAGAGCTTCTTCATTTCAAAGGGCTTTACAACGTAATCGTCAGCGCCAAGCTCAAGACCCAGAACTTCGTCGATAACGTCGTTTTTTGCGGTGATCATTATAATGGGCTTGGTTGACATTTCGCGGATCTCGCGGCAGACCTGGTATCCGTCTTTTTTAGGAAGCATAAGGTCAAGAAGAACGAGGTCCGGCTCATACATTTTAAAGAAATTTATTCCTTCTATACCGTCGCTGACAGTTTTAACATCGTAACCTTCATTTTCAAAATAAACTTTAAGCAATTCGCAGATATTGGGGTCATCGTCGATAACCAAAAGCTTTGTATCAAGCATTTTTAACCTCCTGTGCAATCGTTTCTTAAATTTTACAAGATATACTATAATTCGGCAAATGGAAATTTGTGTGAATTTTTGCTGAATTTTTGAAGAATTTGTACATTGTGTGACAAAACTTCATATTTTCGATTTATTATAACACAAAATTTATAATTTGAAAAGAGTTTTTTAAAAAAAAGTATAAATATTTTTTAATATATTGCAAAACAGGGGCTTGCGTTTGTCAATGAAAAAACAGTAAAGTCATATGTACCTCGGTATAGTGCGCAAATAAAAATATATAATCACGATTTACAAAATCGTACTTGACTGAGTTTAAAATATGTGCAGTTACTATTTTCAATAATTTCCTCATATGTCTTGAAAAAAAGTTTTCTGTGTGATATAATTATTTATTGACATTACAAAAGGCGGAAAACTGGGCAGAACCCATAGCGCCAAAGCACGAAAGCCCTTGTAAAATAAAGGAGAATTAAATAAAATGAAATTAGGTATCGTAACAGATTGACCGCGTTTCATTTTCTCAATATAAGCTCATATAACTCAATAAATCCTTACAGTACAAGGCTTTTTCAATGTCGAGAAAAAAACATATCTCAATGAATCCCCACGGAAATCCACGCAACTCAATACAAAAATGGTAAAGCAAATGGTACAGTAACCATTCCGCAGGGGGAGAAATGGTTACGTCAAAATATTATGCGAAAAGCCAATGCAACAAGAAATCAGGGCGTACAAGTCGAAAACGATTTGTATGCCCCTTTTGTTTAATCTTTAAGTAAATTAGAGTTGTAAAAAAGAGGGATATAATTAGGCATTATAGGTAAAAAACATTATACGACAAATTACTCTCCTTGACAATATCTAACATTTGGGGTATAATATAGACGTGTAATATCGTTACAATAGGAGGCATTATGCGTCGAGATCAAAATATAATTAATATCGAAAAGCCGATATCATCTGTGACGGAATATATAAAAACAATTGACATGCTCCTTACAAAAAAAGCAGCTAAAGAAAGAATTTTTGTGTTTAGGGGAGAACCACAAAAGCATATCACATTTTGCCAACCAAATATTTT
>JAZRUP010000141.1:0-3413 GCA_045652645.1 Eubacteriales bacterium
CTTAAGGAACTTTTTCGAGAAAAGTTCCTTAAGGATCTTCAAAAACTTTGAAAAAAGGGGATATTTTTAGATGATTATTTATCTTTACGGCACGGGCATACCCGTACCGTAGGGATTTTTAAGATTTATAGCGCGTCGGGGACGGATGATTTACTAAAGATGAAATAAGGTTGCGGCGCCCCGACTACTCGCTCCCGCGGTCGCGGGTCGAAATCAAGCTTCGCAGATTCCGACTGCGCGACATCACGGAAGTTTTGCTTTGCTTAATTCCTTCATTGTGCATTGTTTTAATTAAATTGATTTTCTCGCGGATGCGAGAAAATCTACCTTAACGTTCGCGAAGCGAACATATCACTGCGCGAAGCGCAATATCACGTGCCGAAGGCACATATCACTCGTCCGAAGGACGAATATCACTGCTCGCAAAGCGAGCTCACTTTCCCGTCGACCCAAATCCGCCCGCTCCTCGGTCGGTCTCGTCAAGCTCGAGGGATTTTATAAAATTCACTGCCATAACGGGCATGAACATCATCTGCGCGATTCTGTCGCCGGGATTTACCGTGTACGGCACGTCCGACGTGTTTATAAGTCCGACGCAGACCTCTCCGCGATAGTCGGAATCTATAACTCCGATACCGTTTGAGAGCGAGATGCCGTGCTTGATACCAAGCCCCGAGCGCGCCGCCACGATAGCAACGACACCCGTCGTTTCGGGAGCGATGGCAATACCCGTCGTGAAAACGTGGCGCTCACCGGGAGCGAGAGTGTACGCCTCGTCTATCATCGCGCGAAGATCCACCGCCGCCGATCCCTCGGTCGCGTATTCGGGACAAACCGCCCCTCTCGTCAGCTTTATTTTTACGTTTATATTCATAATTTACCTCATAGTTATATTTAGTCATATTAATTATAACATATATACCATATCTTTTCAAGTGTCGAAAAACAAAATATTAATATATTCTTGACTTTTTGTTTTTTTAATAATATAATTAATTTGTCTCTTTTCCTCTTGCGAAAAGATCTTACTTGATTTTTCGTTTTCAGACCGGCCACAAATCCCCAAGAAAGGCAGTAAATTTTATGACACCCGACAGAATACTCGGAAAGCTTGACGAATATTTAAATAAAAACGATCATACCTCGGCGGAGCGTCATCTTGTTTATTGGCTTGGCGAGGCAAAGCTGAACGGAAATAAAAGAACAGAGCTGCTTGTTCAAAACGAGCTTGTAGGACTCTACCGCAAGCTCGGACGGCGTGACGACGCGCTTGACTCCGTCGCCTCGGCGCTCTGCCTTATCGAATCGATGGGCGCTGAAAAACAGGTGGGCTCTGCAACCGTCTATCTCAACTGCGCAACGGCTTACAAGGCATTCGGGGAAACGAAAAGATCCCTTGCGCTGTTTATCAAGGCAAGGGAAATATATGAAAAAGAGCTGCCGCCCACAGACCCGCGACTTGCGGGACTTTACAATAATATGGGCTTGACTCTCGTTGACCTCGGTCGCTTCGACGAGGCAAACGGGCTTTATCTGAAGGCGGTTAAAATAGCGAAAGGTACGCTTGACGAGGCGATAACGTATCTCAATATGGCGAGCGCCGCTGAGGCGGAAATGGGGCTTCTTGAATCCGAGGAAAAGGTAAATAAATACCTCGATATTGCCGAAAACATACTTGAAGTTCACGGTCAAAGAGATGGATATTACGCGTTCGTTTGCGAAAAATGCGCGTCCGTTTTCGGCTACTACGGCAGATTTTTATACGAAAAGCAGCTCAAAGAGCGAGCAGAGAGGATATATAGAAATGAAAGGTCTTGAGCTTTCCGAAAAATTTTATCTTGAATACGGACAGCCTATGCTTCGCGAACACTTCCCTACTCTGCTTGACAAGATAGCCGTAGGGCTTGCGGGTAGCGGCTCGGAGTGCTTCGGGTACGATGACGGGATTTCGTCCGACCACGATTTTGAGCCCGGCTTCTGCATTTTTCTGCCCGACGAGGACACAGTTGACCGACGCACGGCTTTTCTTCTTGAAAGAGCGTACAGTAAGCTTCCGCGTGAATTTATGGGATACAAAAGAGCCTCTTTGGAGCCTGTCGGAGGAAACCGGCACGGAGTTATCCGAATGAGCGAGTTTTTCGAGGCGAAAACGGGAAGTTCCGACGGAAAGCTTTCACTTGCCGCGTGGCTGACCTTGCCGGAGGAATCTCTTGCGGAGGCGGTCAACGGAAAAGTGTTTTTCGACGGGCTTGGTCGCTTTACCGAGATACGCGAAAGACTGTCATACTTTCCGCAAGACGTTAGGCTCAAAAAGCTCGCGGGAGAGCTGCTTCTGATGGGGCAATCGGGGCAGTATAATTACCCGAGATGCATAAAGCGCGCGGATACGGCGGCGGCGCAGATGTCCGCTATAGAATTTGTAAAAAGCGCGCTGCACGTGATATTTTTGCTGAACGTAAAATATATGCCCTACTATAAATGGACATTCAGGGCGCTCTCGGAGCTGAACGAGATGAGCGAGCTTGCCTCGCCTCTTGAATATCTCATTTCAAGCGGAAACTCGGAGAGCGATGCCGCAAAAAAGCAGGAGATCATCGAAAACATTTGCCAAAAGATCGCTGATGCTCTAAGAAAAAAAGAGCTTTCTGCGTTTAAGCGCGACGAGCTTGAGGCTCACGCTTATGCTGTAAACGACAAGATAGCGGATGGGGAGATGCGGAATCTTCACGTGCTCTCGGCGGTATAGATAGGCTAAGGTAACAAACGCATAACGCAAACAAATCTTACAGATCCTTTGCGTCTTGAAAAAATTGTCACATTCGCTCAGGGAAGGACAGCCAAGGGTTACCCGGAACGAATGTGACCGAGATCAAGAAATACAATAAAAGCTCTTGACTTTACGGTAGTTTTCTGTTATAATATAGACCTAAATCACTTTTTCACTTTTCACTATTACTTATTACCTCAGATCGGGGTGTGGCGCAGTTGGTAGCGCGCGACGTTTGGGAGCAGGACACCGCCCCCAAGGTATCTCAAAACCAAATACGCCGAAAAGCCTTGTAAACACTGACTTTTTCGGCACTATCCTCTCTCGCAAAATTCTCTATAAAAGTGGTTTGACCACATGTTTGACCACTTACGGAAATTGACCTAAAAATCGAATATTTTTCACACATCGGGGTGTGGCGCAGTTGGTAGCGCGCGACGTTTGGGACGTCGATGCCGCAGGTTCGAATCCTGTCACTCCGACCAAAATTTGTGCTTTATGCACTAAAACCAGTCCTTTTCATAAGATTAGGACTGATTTTTTTGTTTATTATCTCCAACTTGCTCTCGTGCCAAAAGACCACAGTTTTTAACAAAACGCTTTCTTTCGGCACAGGACACCGGTTTTGCAGATTTTTAAGCTATTT
>JAZRUP010000142.1:0-3214 GCA_045652645.1 Eubacteriales bacterium
GGTACAAGATAATTAAAGACTTAAAGCCCTTCATAGATATATCCGAATCTACCCTCTACCCTATTTTGCGCCGGCTTGAAGCTGCGTCGCTTTTGACGGTACGCTCCGCCGAGCATAACGGCAGACTGCGAAAATACTACCGCATAACGGAGCTTGGAAAAGATCGCCTTGAAGCGTTCAAAACGGAATGGAGCGAGATAGTTTCAATTTATAATTTTATTACGGAGGAGGAAAAGGCACATGAATAAAGCTGACTTTTTATGGGAGCTTCGCAAAAAGATTTCGGGGCTGCCCGATGACGATATCCTCCGCTCTCTTGACTATTACGGCGAGCTTATCGACGATATGGTTGAGAACGGAATGTCGGAGGAAGATGCTGTTGCAGCGCTCGGCTCGCTCGACGACATCGTGCGACAGATATTGACGGATACTCCCCTGCCGAAGCTTATAAAAGAAAAAGTAAAGCCGAATAGACGGCTGAGAGCTTGGGAAATAATTTTGATAATTCTCGGCTTTCCCGTTTGGTTTCCGTTGGCTGTTGCCGCGTTTGCCGTTATCATCTCCCTTTACGCCTCATTTTGGGCTATCGTAATTTCGCTTTGGGCGGCTTTCGGTGCGTTTGTCGGCTCGGCTTTTGGGAGCTTTGTCGGAGGAATCGTGCTTGTCTGCACGGCAAGCGCATTCTCTGGTATATCTTTGATATCCGCGGCGCTTGTTTGCGCGGGACTTGCGATATTTATGTTTTTCGGATGCCTTGAGGCAACCAAAGGTGCGGCAAAGCTTGCCAAAATTATTGTTTTAGGTATTAAAAAATGCTTTATAAATAGGGAGGCTGCAAAATGAGAAAGGCAACTAAAATATGGCTTATAATCGCGACCTCTCTCATATTGCTCGGAATTATTATTTTTTCGGGGGTAATGACTGTGCTAAAATGGGATTTCAGAAAACTATCAACAACAAAATACGAAACGAACACCTATTCCGTCACGGAAGATTTTAACGGCATTTCTATTATAACAAACACCGCAGATATCGTTTTCCTTCCCACAGATGACAGCAAAATCAAAATAGTTGCCGTTGAGGATCAAAAAGACAAACACGCGGTCAGCGTTAAGGACGGTGTACTTAACATTGAGCTTGAAAACACAAAAAAATGGTATCACTATATCGGAATAAACTTCGGAACGCCAAAGCTTACGGTATATCTGCCCGCCGCGGAATACGGCTCTCTCTCTGTAAAGCTCAGCACGGGCGACGTCAAAATACCGAAGGAATACAAATTCGAAAGCATTGATATTACGGCAAGCACGGGTGACATCACTTGTTTAGCCTCGGCTACGGGCGGCATAAAAATAAAAACAAGCACGGGTAAAATAAACGTTGAAAACGTGAGCGCGGGATCGCTTGATCTCGAAGCTTCCACGGGAAACATCACAGTAAAGGGCGTACAGTGCGCGGAAATAAAGCACCGTGTAACAACAGGCAAAACAGCGTTTACCGACATTACCTGCACAAGCCTTACGTCAAAGGGTAACACGGGCGATATAAGCTTGACGCGCGTGATAGCATCGGGCAAATTCTCCATTGAAAGAAGCACGGGCGATGTAAAGTTCGAGGAATGCGACGCCGCAGAGATAACAATCAAAACAGACACAGGCGACGTCACGGGTTCCCTGCTCTCCGAAAAAATATTTTTTGCCACCTCCGACACGGGCAAGGTAAGCGTTCCGAAATCCACGTCGGGAGGCAGATGCAATGTCACAACAGACACGGGCGATATAAAATTTACGGTTGAATAAAAATCCGGGGTATCTCAAATGCAAAACTCATTTGAGATACCCCTTTTTAAGGTTATCGTTGTTCTGCGAGACCTCAATATATTGACAAACGCTTTGATTCATAGTATAATCAAATAAATAATATTTCAGAGGCAAGTATGAATAACACCTTAAAAGAACTTATTGAAAGAAAGTCCGTAAGAGTATTCACGGACAAGGAAATATCAAAAGAAGACAAGGAAATTATCCTCAATGCGGCGGTAAACGCTCCGACCGCGGGCAATCAACAGCTTTATACCATAATTGACGTCACGGATCAGAAAATAAAGGACGCCCTCGTTAGGACTTGCGACGATCAGCCGTTTATCGCAAACGCAAAAATGGTTCTGATATTTTGCGCTGACTGCAAAAAATGGTACGATACCTTTCTCGCCGCCGATTGCGCACCACGTCTCCCCGGTGTCGGGGATCTTATGCTTGCTGTAAGCGACACAAATATAGCCGCGCAAAATGCCGTAACTGCGGCAGAAAGCCTCGGTATCGGCTCGTGCTACATCGGCGATATTATGGAAAATTGTGAACAGCAACGCGAGCTGCTTTCGCTTCCCGAATACGTTTTCCCCGCCGCTATGCTCGTTTTCGGCTATCCGACGGAGCAACAGAAAAACAGGCAAAAGCCCGAAAGAGCGCCGATGAAGCACATCGTTCACGAAAACGCATACCGAGAAATGGATGATACCGAGTTACGTGAGCTTTTTGACGCCAGATGCGGCGCGAGGTCATTTGAGGACTATATGAAGGCTTTTTGCGACAGAAAATACAATTCCGATTTCTCTCGTGAGATGACGCGCTCCGTCGCAAAATATCTTTCGCAATTCGAGAGGTAATTATGGATATTATCTATTCCGACAACAATATAGCCGTATGCGTAAAGCCCATCGGGGTCGATTCGGAGCATGCTCTTCCCGAATTGCTTAAAGATGAGCTCGGCGGCGAGTTCTTCACCGTTCACAGACTTGATCTTAACGTTGGCGGCGTTATGGTCTACGCGAGAACTAAAAAAGCCGCCGCGGAGCTATCCCGCGCCATTACGGACGGCACGATGATCAAGGAATACGTCGCGGAAGTACACGGAACACCTCCCGAGAACGGTGTTTTAGAAGATCTGCTCTTCAAAGATCCAAAGAAAAACAAGGTTTTCGCCGTAAAACGTATGCGTGGCGGAGTCAAGGCGGCGAAGCTTGAATATGTACGCCTTACCGCGGGAGAGACATCCATCGTTCGCATAAAACTTCACACGGGACGAAGCCACCAGATACGCGTTCAGTTCGCTTCCCGCGGCTTCCCTCTCGTCGGAGACCACAAATACGGCTCCCGCGACGGACAATCGTCTCCGATGCTGTTTTCGTGCAAGCTCACGTTCCCCTATGGTGGCA